>JALVIT010000043.1 GCA_027028545.1 Desulfurococcales archaeon | reverse complement strand
ACTAATTGATCTATTCGATGGACATTATCGGTATGGAGTTGATATAGGTTGTGGAACAGGTATTGCGGGATTATATGCTCTACATAAGGGTTATGTTGATCGCGTTGTTTTCATCGATATCAATCCGCATGCTGTCTACAATACTTTATTCAACCTTAGGCAAAACATGTTAGATCATAGGGGTCTAGCCATTAACACCGAACTAGCCTATGGAATAAGCGATTACACCGCTGATATAGTATATGCTAATCCACCATACCTCCCCGGCGAGGCATCGAATGTCTACGAGTTAAGCCTATTAGCTGGTAGGAGGGGTTATGAAGCCATACTCGAATTTATCGATGAAGCATATCGTGTCTTGAAGAGGGGTGGTGTATTACTACTAATATTCTCCAGTCTATCGGGTGAGAATAGGGTTTTCAAACATCTTATTATGAGGGGTTTTAGAATAATACATTTATTGAAAAAGCACTTCTTCTTCGAGGACATAATAGGGGTTGGAGCTGTTAAGGAATGAAGGTTAGAGTTGTACTGGTCGGTATCGAGGGGTCTATGAATCTCGGATTTATAGCTAGGACATGTATGAATTTCAATGTTGATGAACTATACCTTGTTAATCCAAAGGCTGATCTTCAAGAAGCCCTGATCTATGCAGCCAAGGCTAGGGACTATCTGAGGAATGCCGTGATAGTTGACTCACTGGATGATGCTGTTAGAGGTGTAGATCTAGTTGTTGCAACAACTGCCAAGGGTTACAGTGTTGGCGATGTTTTGAGGCAATCCATATCCCTGAGGGATTTCATCGAAGAGATTAAGGGGAGGGTTGATAGTTTAGCGGTATTATTCGGACGGGAGAGCACTGGTTTAACCCGAGAGGAGCTTGAGAAAGCCGATCTACTCGTAACGATCCCTGCAAACCCCGAATACCCTGTTTTAAACGTTTCCCAAGCCGTTGCTGTGGTTCTATGGGAGTTGTGGAATATACGGGGTTTTAAACCGGTCAATGTTCCTATGAGGGCTTCTAGAGGGGATATTGAGGAGATTATAGGCTTTATACGGGGGATAACCGAGAAATTATTCACCGATCCCAATAAGGTTTCCAGATTGGTTGAGGCTTGGAGGAAGATTATTTGGAGGAGTATGATGAGTAGTTATGAGGCTCGATTATTGAAGTATTGGTTTAGGAGGTTGATCAATAGGTTTATTCAGGGATGATCCTTGTACCGGGATTACCCCCCTTCAACACATCATATATCCTTTCGGGATCAGTGTATTTTACGATGAAGATCGTTATCCCGCTTCTGATCGCGATCTCTAATGCCCTCTTATCGATTAACTCGTATCTTCCCGGTAGGTTTCTCTGTGTTAGGAGTTCTAGTAGTTTTGATGCTTTAACCTCCTCCAACGGTTTTGCATTTGGGTATTTCTCGGGATCTCTATCATATACTCTATCAACAACCGTATAGTCAACGACTATTTTCGAGCCCGCTGCCTCTGCAGCCTCTAATGCTACCGCTGCTGTCGATTGTCCGGGGATTAATCCTCCTAGAACGACTATGTCTGAGCCTAGTAGAGCGGGGGGTATCTCCTCTACATGTTCTATAACTCTGGGATATGCTTTGGATTGGAGTCCTGCTATTAGTAGGAGGGCGTTTAGCCTTGAAGCATCTATACCTATGAGGTCTAACCAATAGTTTGATTCCACACCTAGTTCTCTCGCTTTTCTAATATATTCTCTAGCGGTTCCCCCACCCCCTGCTATTATTACAAGTTTATATCCCTGATCAGCTAGATCAATGTATACTTTAACGTGTCTCCTAAGAATATCTATTGTGTTATCGAATACCTTCCCGGTCAGTTTCACCGTTAGTATCCTCTCCTTAATCATCTTTAATCCACCATTCCACACTGTCTCGGGGTGTATTTATAACGGGTTTACACCTATAATTATTTCTAATGTCTTGTATACGGTTTTCCCCGGGGAAACGTTATGTGTGGTATTATCGGTGTCGTATCGCTACCGGGTAAGACACCTTATCGTCCAGGTGTTGTTGTTTTCCGTGGGTTGAAGCGTCTCGAATATAGGGGTTATGATTCCGCCGGTGTTGCAGCTATATATAATGGTAGATTGATCGTGTTGAAGGGTAAGGGTAAGATCGATGAGTTGGAGAGGAAGATCGGGCTATCCAGTATCGAGGGTTTAACAGTTATCGGTCATACACGTTGGGCTACACATGGTGCTCCAAGCGATATTAATGCCCATCCCCACACGGATTGTAGTGGTTCATTCGCCGTTGTCCATAATGGCATTATACAGAATTATAGAGAGCTTAAAGAAATGCTTATCGAGCGGGGTCATAGATTCCGTAGCGCTACCGATACAGAGGTTATACCCCATCTCGTCGAGGAACTCTATAAGTCTACCGGGGATGTCTATGAAGCTTTCCGTAGAGCTATTAGTATGATTGATGGAAGCTATGCAGTGATACTGATCAGCACTTATGAGCCCGGTAAGATATTCTTCGCTAAGAAGGATAGCCCCCTGATAATCGGTCTTGGGGATGGGTTTAACCTATTGGCTAGCGATATACCAGCATTGCTGGAATATACTAGGAGGATTATAACTGTTAGGGATGGATGGATAGGATATGTCTCCCCATCAAATGTCTTCATCGAGGAGCTTGGTAGGGGGGCTATAGACTGGAGTAGGTATATACGTGTCGTTGAGTGGAGTCTTGAAGATGCTACAAAGAGTGGTTATCCGCACTTCATGTTGAAGGAGATCCATGAACAACCCAGGGCTCTACGTGAGACGTATTATGGATTGATAGATGATCCCGCTGTTGGTGAAGCCGTTAAACTACTACTGGATGCCGATAAGATCTATGTTACAGCCGCTGGCACTAGTTATCATGCAGGCTATTATTATAGCCTCCTACTAGCATATATGGCTGGGAGGATCTCCTCGCCATTCATTGCTAGTGAGTATGAGGTTTATGAGAAGACTAGTGGTGAGGGGGATGTATTGATCGTTATTAGTCAGAGCGGTGAGACAATGGATTCCCTAAAGGCTTTGAGGGCTTTCAAGGAGAGGGGTGTTAGGGTTATCGCTGTTAGCAATGTTGTTGATTCGGCTATTCCGCGTGAGAGCGATGTAACAATATATACTAGGGCTGGGCCCGAGATAGGTGTTGCAGCAACCAAGACTTTTACGACACAGACCCTAGCCTTGTCGTGGCTCGTGGTATCCTATGCTGAAGCTACCGGTAAGCTTACGAGGAGTGAAGCCGAGGAGTATAGGAAGTGGCTGGGTTCGAGCGGTGACCTAGCTGCACGTATAATAGCTTCCAACGAGACATATGCTCTGAAGCTCTCGGAGTGGATGGCTGGTAGGGGTAACGCCTATTATCTCAGTAGGGGTATTGGTGTACCAGTTGCTATGGAGGGTGCTTTGAAGCTTAAAGAGATTGCATATATACATGCAGAATCCTATCCGGCCGGTGAGTCTAAGCATGGACCAATAGCCCTCGTCGAGCCCGATTACCCTGTCCTCTTCGTAATACCACAGCACCGGGAACTAGAGAAGCTATTACTGGGTAATATCCAGGAGATGAAGGCCCGCGGTGCAGTGATCATAGGTGTTGCACCGGAGGATACAGTGTTGAAGGATCAGCTAGACTATTGGTTCAAGATACCGAGCTCCCACTGGATACTCACACCCATAACCCATACACCACCATTGCAGCTGCTAGCCTATCATACAGCTGTCCGTAGAGGATATGATCCGGATAAACCACGTAACCTAGCTAAAACCGTAACAGTTGAATAGTTTAGGGGGTGGATGTGTTTGAAGACACTCATACTCGCAGCTGGTAGAGCTAAGGAGGAGTTAAACGTTCTCGTCCCACCCGGTAGTAATAAAGTGTTGTTGAGGATCATGGGTAAACCAGTGATAGCCTATCCCTTGGAGGCTGTTTCAAGGGTTGTTGGTGGAGAGACTATATTGGTGTATCGTGCCGGCGAGGAGAGGGTTCTGGAGGAGGCTAAAGAACATAGTAGTGGGATCCTACGTGGAGCGCCACAGTTGAGGGGTGCATCTATAGCGGATGCTATACTAGCCGCTAAGGATTATTTAGATGATACTGACTACTTCACACTAGTATTCGGAGATATAATATTTAGCCATGAAGCATTGAGCCAGGTATTATCAACACATCTATCCGAAGAACCCCTAGCAACAATACTCGTAACACCCCTAGACCCCGAGCATGCTGAAACATATGGTGTTGTAGAAGTCGACGACTACGGTAACGTTAAAAGGGTTTTGGAGAAGCCCGAGAAACTACCCGGTGGTGCACCATACTATATATCCGGTGGAATATACATCCTACCAGTAACGATCCTAGACTACCTCGAAAACAACCATACACTACCACAAGCAATAAACAAACTAGCCAAAGAGGGAACTGTTAAAACAGTTTATTGGAGCGGATTATGGATAGATATAGGATACCCATGGGACCTACTAGAAGCAGTCCACGAACTACTATCAAGCCTAGACAAATCGATCATAAGCGATAAGGCAGAGATAGAATCAACAGCAACCATAATCGGACCAGTGATAATAGAGGATAAAACCTACATAGATCACCACGCATTAATCAAGGGACCAGCATACATCGGTAAGAAATCATTCATCGGAGCCCACAGCTTTATAAGAAACCATACATGCCTAAACGAACGAACACGTGTAGGAGCCCATGCAGAGGTTAAACACTCACTAACCCAACAATACACACTACTAGACTCAAAGGTTGTGTTAGCAGATAGCGTCATTGGTGAAAACACTATAATCGGTGCAGGAACAATAACACTAAACATACTCCCAGAACAAGAAAAATATCCAAGACTAAGAACACATCTAGTAACACCACCAAATATTAAAAGACCAAAAAGAAAACTAGGAGCAGTAATAGGATACAATACCAAAATAAACCCAGGGATAATACTGAAACCAGGAACAATCATAAAACCAAATACAATACTCCAAAGCCCACACATATACAGTGAAAAATAAAATATACAACGAACAAATACACAACAAGTATTACCAGAAACACGAAACCAATGGATCAGAAACCAGAATATGTAGACCAGACAACCAATAAACACTGGGTAATACCAATTAAGGTAATACCAACAAAATATTGCACACAGAACAATATATTCAACACTATAAACAATTAACAATAATAAAC
>JALVIT010000042.1 GCA_027028545.1 Desulfurococcales archaeon | reverse complement strand
GCTTAGAGAGGATATTATAAAAGGAAATATAGAAAAAGATAAATTATATAAAGAATGGGATAATGTTAAAAAGGCTGTTAATGATGCCATAAGTTTACTAAAGAGCGAATTGCATATTCATCATTCTAAATATATACCTTCTGAAACAGCATTTTCAATAATTGCAGCATTAATATCATTAATTAATGATATGAAGTTGCAGAGAACAGATAATGATAATAAAATGTTAGCCTTATTATTATTAATATCTAGCTACATAAGACGATACACAGGTTCAACGGAACAGAAAATGAATGAAGATCTTTTGCTTTTTAGTAACATACTAAAAAATAGACGAGACATAAAGGCGGCCATAAAAGAGTTACTTATAAATTGGAAAAAAGTGTATGGACGACTAAAAATTTCTAAGGATGAATTCAGAAAACCTACACAACTAAATAGGACATTATTATATTTTGCCTTATGTGAAAATGAAGCTAAAGACTTTCATAAAGGTGTTAAAATAGAAACACTAATATCTGGAAAAGACTTCACCTTTCATCATATTTTCCCAAAGAACGTTCTTTTGAAGTATAAATATAACAAAAATAAAATTAATGATATTGCTAACCTAACAATACTAAGTAAAGAGACGAATAGAACGATAGGTGATAGTGAACCTGCAAAATATCTAAAAGGAATCAAAAAAGATATCCTAAAATCTCACTTCATCCCCCTAGATGAAAAACTATGGAAAGAAGAAAAATACCATGAATTTATCGAAACACGAAGGGAACTAATAGTTAAATTTATAAATAACAAAATAGATCAAATATTAAACCTCACATGATGTATCTTGTTTAACCTTTATAATCTCATAATTAATTAATGACTTATATTTTGGTGATATATTGTTAAATGATAAAAAACATTTTATACCGGGTATATGGTTTAAAGTCTTCACGATTTATCAGAAGGATCCTAGATTGCTCAGTGAATGGATTAATATTATCCGTAAAGATCCGGTTAAAGCCTTGGAGACTGCTAGGAGGCTTGTAGATGCTGAGGTGGTTCCCGATACTTTGACACTCGGATTCAGCCCACAGATACTTGTAGCGATCCTATCGATTAATTATCCCGGCAAAGTCAAGGTTATTACAAGTCCAGAAGTGGTTAATGGAAGCATCCCAGCTGCAAAACATAGTAGTGAAGCGTTGAAAATATTCGAAGAGATTGGATTGATCGAGGAGATCATAACTACGAGTATGACTCCTGCACCCAATAGATCTCCTAGAGAAGTCTTGGATGGGATTAGAAATGCTGTTAGGAGGGCAAATCCTAGGATAATAGATATAAGTGGTGGGACGCAACTGGTCGCTCTAGCTGTAGCCGGCGAGAAGCTAGGGATCTCATATACGTATCCGGAGGGTAGGATCGTTAGAATATATAGGATTCTCTAATACCTCGTTATATCAACTAATACTATCAGTCCAGCGAGTATCGTAGATTGTAGGATTATTAGTGGGAGGGCTATTTCAGCACCGTATCCCAGGCCTCTCCAGTAATTGTATATTGCGACCCCTAATATGCTTTGTATTATGAATATTATAGATAATAATACAAGTCTGAAACCAATAGGCTTCCTAGCCAGCTTAACAACGTAGAAAAACAGTATAAATGCTAATATGGCCTCTATAACAATTAAGACGTTTAATATGTCCCAGTATGTGAGCATACATCATCACCCAAAACCCTACATATGGATTCCCGGAGAATATCGATATATTTTACGGCTAGATCAGATAAAACGTATGGAACTCCGTAACCATCCCCTAAACGGGTAACGATCCCATGCCTCTCTAAGAGGTTCAAATGATGCTGAACGGTCCTATAATTCAAGCCCAGCTCCCTCGAGATCTGATTAATATTTGCCTCCCTCCTCATGAGGAGTAAGAGTATCTTTGCACGGGTTAAACCACCACGACTACCTTCAAGTAGCCATTTAACCAATACTCTAAAATACCTATCATCTCTAACCAATACCTCTCTCCAATTAATCGTATAATCAATTGCCAGGGTCTTTAAACATTCTCCATAAGTTATTGGGAGGAAAAAAGATGTGTTTATCCCGTTGGTAGTTGACCAGTTATTGATGCTACAAACCAGACGTTTTTGACCCCGTGTCCGGTTGTGTCTCCACGCTTATGATCATTTATCCATAGATATAGCGGATGACCCTTATAGACAAGCTGAATCTTCCCATCATCCCTCACTATGAAGTTGAAATCTGTTATGTTGAGTGTTGATGGAATAACCAGTTTATCATCTCCGTAGGGTGGCCATTTAACAGCACACTGTCCATAGCAGTTGCTCTTACTAAAGTTGTCCTTTGCGAAGAAGTATAGTGTCATGCCATCGGGTGTTACAAGGTATGCTCCGAGATCCTCTTTAACGGCTATCATAACTGTATAGTCTGGTTTAGCAACGAACCATACACCCTTCTTACCATCACCATTAATATCTCCAGGCTTCTTGTCCATGAAGAAGTAGTAAAGGGGCCAGCCCTTATATGTGATCTGCTTCTTACCGTCAGGCCTTGTTATTACTCCGAAATCGCTCTTATTTAGACCCGGCGAGGGGTTTATGTTTTCAACGTAGAATATAGGCCATTTATCAACACATGCACCGCTGCAATGGCTCTGTCCATCATAATCCTTTGCGAAGAAGTATAGTGTCATACCGTTTTTATCAACTAGGTATAATCCGACGCTTGGATTATATGCTAGTTTAATGTTATACTCCTCCTTAACGGTCTTTGTATATGTTGTCGTAGCGGTTGTTGTTGATACGGATGTTGTTGTCTGTGTTGGTCCGGGTACCGTTGTTGTAACTGTTTTGGTTACTGGTGGTACTGCTACTGAGAACCCATATCCTACTATTATTCCAACGATCAATATTATGATGTATAATATAATTATCTTCGTCTCCATTATATACCACCAATTAATACATACCAGAATGGTTATTGATAAGTATTTTTCAAAAAGATATACAATTTATATACAATTCCGGAATCTATGTATAATTAAACCGGTGGTCGTATAGGGGAGATTATGGATCGTAGGGTATTACTTCATCTAGTTTCAATACACCCATCCGTATCTTCATCTCAATCCTATATGCAACATATTTATCCTCAGGGCTAAACCTTGGAGGATGGGGGACTATTAGTTCACCGCCACAATAGGGGCATCTATCATGTCTCAGAGTATATCTTCCACATCTACGACATTTCCTAAGTATCCATTTCAACGCTTCTCACGCTCAAATCTATACTCTAAACCCTCCTCCTCAGCGATCTCCTTAACCTTTTCAAGCATTTGGGAAAGTATTCTCTCGGCAGTCTTATAATCGGGAGCTGTTATTTCCACGGTGTATCTGGGTGTTCCGAGTAGCTGTATCTTACCCTTAACGTTAGGGTCACTATTATTCAAGACCTCCTCGGCAGCTATTAATACCTTCCTTATCCTCTCAACACCGTCCGAAGCATAGCTTCTGAGGAAGAGTATTCCTCTGATCTTAACCATCTTAACCCTTATATGTTTCAAAGCTGCTTCATGTAGGGGCTCGATCCATTCCTCCGGTATACCGGCCTTCCTCAATGCTTCCGGTCCCGATAGGACCGCCTCCTCTAATCCGATCAATGGGTCTCCATAATAGTCTTCAAGCCTCCATACAACCTCTCTATAGGCATCCTCAACGCTCTTCCCGATCTTCTCAGCTACAAGTTCTACAAGTTTAGATGCTTTAAGATAGCGTTTCCACCAAAGGATCTTCCTCCTCTTCTCATTCTCCGGAACCTTCTTGAGGGATACATCAACGGTCTTCCTACGCCTATTAACACGTATAACCTTTACAACGATCTTCTGGTTCTCCCTGATAACATCCCTTATATTCCTAACCCATCTAGAAGCAACCTCACTCCATGGTAGATACGCCTCTAAATTATTATATTCATCGAGAACAACATATGCTCCATAGTCAAAGATCTTCTTAACCGTTGCAACAACATATTCGCCAACATTCGGCAGCTCCTTCCTAGGTATAGGCATACCGGATTCACCACCCTATTATTTATCTTATTATTCGCTATTAGAATTCAACCTTATAAACAGCAACCATATACTCCACACGGAGCTTCATAGTACTGGTATCAACAACTTTGAATGGAGCCTCAACGATCTTTACAGGCTTGAAGTATTTCAACTCTTCAACTGTTAGAGGGATTGGTGAATAGACATCGTTAATGACAGTATAGTTTAATGCTTTAACGGCATTAGTCACCAGTTTAACTATTAATGTCCTAGAGCCGTAATCACTCCATGATAATGGGGCTTGAACAATGTATTTAGCCCTGCCGAAATCCAGGTATTTATTAGTATCTTCACCAATTGTGTAGATGTATAGTGGGAATCTCGCCGGATCGCCAACAGCTCTATAAACAACCTGGGGCTGTTGCTCCGGTGTAGCCTGTGGTAGAACTATAGGATACCCTAGATGGGCGTTGGGAGAACCCGCTCCACCCCCCATTTCAACGCTAATTACGCTGGTTACGATAACATAGACTTGACTATGGGGGATCTTCCTACGCAGCTCATTGATCATTCCCAAAGCATTATATTCATCCGTTGATAGAAATATTTTTGATAGGTATTTCCATCCATAATCACTACCCTGTGGATCGGCTACAGTATATGCATTATTTCCGATGTATCCGGTTATCCAATAGCTGAAGCCCCAATATGAGAGGACTATTACGTTTCCACCATTACTACTATTCTTTATATAGTCTAAGGCGTTTTTGAACGCAGTTATATTTATCCCCCCTTCAACCAGATCCCTAGGTAGATCACCATATGTTATAGCAGGCTCCAGATCCATATAATATATTGATGCTAATCCATTAGCTGCTACCGAGCCGATAACTATGATCAAGGCTACAGCTGTATAGATAATCTTTAACCTACCACGCGTATTATAATATAGCGTTGTGAAGACATGTTTCAACCCGAAGGCTACAATGATCGATGCGGCTGATGCAGCGAATACGCTTAACGTGGGATCTATATATGAAGCTATAACCCCGATAATAACACTTATAGCTAGGAGAACACCAGCCATATTCTCCCTAGCACTTCTATAAATCCTCGCTCTAAGCAGCAATACGAGGCTGAAGAGTAAGAGTATTGAGAGGATACCGTAATCCAGCACTGGATCTATGT
>JALVIT010000041.1 GCA_027028545.1 Desulfurococcales archaeon | reverse complement strand
GAATACAACTATAGGCTCCATATCCGGGGGAACCCTGGATCCTACCTATACATTGTTTCCTGTAGTTTAAATATTTCATATATTTTCCCGTTGAAGAATCTGGTTTTAATGCCTCTATCTCTAAGCCTCTTATCTATATCCTCTATCGATAGATTGTATGGGTCATACTTGTTGCTGGCTAGTATGAAGTTGTTTGTGTATGTGAATGATGGTATCCACATATAGTACTCGAGTATATGTTTGAACACCTCCTCCATGTTTTCGAGAACGTATCTATATGCTTCACCGTAGAACCATGAGTTTCCAGCCTGTGTAACGACTACCCCCTCATTCTTAAGCAATTTATCTATCTTCTCGAAGAACCCACTACTATATAGTGGCTTAGCTATCTCACTCGAATAGGGGTCGGTTAGATCCATCACCACTACGTCGAAAACCTCACCCCTCTCAACTGCTTCATTGACATATTTGAATCCATCCATAATAACCAGTTTAGCCCTAGGATCGTTGAATGAACCCCTATGCATCTCGACTAGATACTTCTTAGCCAGTTCAACAACTTCACCATCAATATCAACCATTACAGCCTCCTCAACACTCCTATACTTTAAAACTTCTCTAAGGGTTGCCCCCTCACCCCCTCCAAGGATCAATACCCTTCTAGGCTCTGGATGTAGGGTCATTGCAGGGTGGACTAGTGTTTCGTGATATATGTATTCATCGCTGGTTGTACTCTGTATATAGTTGTCGAGGATTAATGCCAGCCCGTAGTCCTCGATCTCGGCGATCATCACATCTTGATACCTTGTCCTCTTATGGGTGATCAGTTTCTTTATCTTAAATATTGTGGCCGAGTTATCCGAGGTTGGTTCTACTAGTAGATGACCCGTGATCATGTATGTTCACCGTGAATACTCTCTTTAAACTACCTTAGAATAGGGTTGATACGGAATATAAACTAGATAGTTTAAATCCTCGGAGGATAGTGTTTACTTGTTTTTGTTATTTCCTCCTCTTCTTGAGGATGCTTATTAGATCCTTATATTCTGGTCCGAGTAGTTTTTCTAGTAGTTTATAATCTCCACGCATATATTCTATTAGGTTGTCTAGTATATCGTTTACACATCCTAGATCGTTCATCGTTATACAGTATGCTATTCTCTCAACATTCCTCATAACAATCCTATTCCTACGTAGGAGGCGGGCTCCATCACCACCCCGTTTACCGCTTAAATAATTACTTACAGCTGGCTGTGTTACTCCTAGTGCTTCTGCAACTTGTGTTTGTGTATATCCATAATTGTTTATTAGGACTTCTGCTACGAGTGCTCTTAGGGATGGGAGGATTTTTTTCGAGACGGCTTCATACCATGTTTTAAGGGTCAATCCTATATGCCTCTTAACCATGGATTCGTTGAGCATATATTCTTTGTGGCATGTAGTATATATGCTTTATCCTATATAGAATATTTACGGTGGTAGTGTGAAGGAGGAACCCTTTAATCTCGGTAGATATAGGTGTAGGGTCATATATGAGCAAAAGCCCGGTACACCGATAACATTCCTACATGGGTATAGCTTCACCAGTGATGTATGGGTTGATATTGGCCTCCTAGAAGAGCTCGATCGAAACAATATACCCTACGCAGCGATCGATATGCCATATGGAGCTAGGAGTGTATGTAGTCCGAGAA
>JALVIT010000040.1:10852-14913 GCA_027028545.1 Desulfurococcales archaeon | reverse complement strand
ACCAGAAACTTCAAAGCAGCTATATCGCCAACGATCCTCGAACTACAGTATCTAGCCATGAAGATCAACGTAGACTTCGGAGATGTATCGGATATCGAGGGGAAAGCTACAGAGCTCAGATATTTATTGAGGAGGTTTGGACGCATAGTCGAGTTCCAACTACTACCAATCATCGAGAAGAGGGTCTTCACTAGATAGAGTTTTTACGAGAATATGTCGAGATTGTATTTATCCCAGTTAACAACCGTGTATCCTGCACCTACAAGTATTAATAGAGCTATTATTCCGCCGACAAACTCTATCTCATCGATCGGTGGCTCAACAGTCTTAAACTCATCGACTACGTTATGGGGTTCTATATCGAATATTAGGGTATCCACATCCACACTATACTTATTAACTATCGCACCCCGAGGAGTCTCATACCTATATGTGAATTCAAACCTGGATTTACCGCCTAGGTAGACGCCTGTATTATACTCTCTAATCTCATACCCTCTATCCGTTCTAACCTTATAGGATTCAACAACTATATCCCTAATACCTGTATAAACCCTTTCACCGCTTGACACCTTCTTTATGAATACGAACGTGTTTATCCATTGGTCTAGAAGGGATTTGAGGAAGTCTTTGAGGGATATTATCCCTGCAGGCTTGTTAGATATTTTAACCCTATCGAAATCTATCGTGATCCTTGAAACCATGTTATCCTCTACGACTAGGCGTAGGAAACCACTCAGCATGAATGTATCATAGGGGTTCCGCGTATTAACTCCTTCAACTATGAAGTAGTAGGTGAACTCACCCGATACGTTCTGAGCATGTGGAATAGTGGGGGATAGTAGCATCGTAAAAAACAATGTTAAAATAACTAGGTTTAGGGGCTTCATCTCATCTATCCCCTAGAATACCTCTCTATAGCCTGTTTAATCCTCTTCAAAGCCTCCTCTCTACCACGCCATCCTATAACCTTAACCCATTTACCCTTCTCCAACTCCTTATAGTGTTCGAAGAAGTGGGCTATACGATCCCGATAGTTCTGTGGTAGATCGTTTATGTCCTTAATATTCTCAAACCTCGGATCGATCTTATCTATCGGGACAGCGACGATTTTAGCATCCATCCCCTTCTCATCCTCAGTCATCAAAACACCTATAGGTCTAGCCTTAATCACAACACCTGGATGTAGTCTATCATATCCTAGTACGAGGACATCGACTGGATCACCATCCTCCTCGAGGGTTCCGGGTATGAAGCCGTAGTTGAAGGGGTAATACATCGCTGTAAACAATATCCGGTCGACAAATATTAGTCCAGTCTCCTTATCCAATTCATACTTAATACTACTACCCATAGGTATCTCAATGACAACGTTAACCTCGTCCGGAGCCTTTTCACCGGGGCCTATCTTATCATATACTGATACCATAACTCCAGCACACCCCTCCTCCATCTATGTTTAACTAGGAAAATAGTTGGGGGTATGAGGTAAAAATAATTATTTTTATCTATACTATAAACCTCTACGAACCAGCTAGTTTCAACATTATTATTGATGGTATACCCTCTTTATAAACCACAACGATCTTAGCCTCAACCTCTACGCCCGATAATGGCTCCAATGCTTTACGGATATTCTGGAGGTTCTGGACAGCTTTGTTAACCTTATCAATGATCTCTCCGAGAACTGTTGCCTCCTGCTCAGCATCTGGGTTTATGAATAGCTTTACAACCTTCAGATCAGCGACCTTACCCTTAGGCGCTGGCTCCTCACCGGTTAATGTCTTTAAAACCTCTTTAAGCTTCTTCTCCTGCTCACTCTTTGTGCGTATGTCTTCAAGTTTCCTCAGGTATTCTGCTAGCTGTTGTTTCAGCGTTGTAAGTTCTTCATCTATCGATTTGAGTAGGTCTGTGAATGATGAGAACTCCTTTACTATAGCCGACACTATCTATCACCTATCCTTAAATCTAATGGGTGTCTCTTTTAAATAATAGTCTCATCTAGTATATATTAATGTTTTGATCTCCTGGACAGAATCTCTCCAACGATAACTGGTACCTGTGATGGTGTATCGGCTACTGGTATACCTGCATCGATTAATGCTTTACGCTTGGATGCGTAATCCCCCATACCCATAGATATTATAGCTCCAGCATGACCCATCCTCTTACCTGGTGGTGCAGTCTTTCCAGCAATGTATGCTATAACCGGCTTCTTTACATCCAGCTTCGAGTAGTACATCGCAAACCTCTCCTCAGCATCACCACCGATCTCACCGATCAATACGATGAGATCAGTCCTCGGATCATCCATGAACAACCTATAAGCCTCTATAAAGTTCAAACCAGTAACCGGGTCCCCACCAAGACCTATAACTGTAGAGACACCATAACCCCTCTTACCCAGCTCGCGGGCTATCTCATAAGTTAACGTCCCACTCCGGGAAACCAGTCCTATCCTCCCGGGCTTGAATACATGGGCAGGCATTATACCGATCTTTGTCTCGCCGGGAACCATTATACCCGGAGTATTCGGGCCGATAATGGTCACACCCCTACTCTTAGCATATCTGATCATACGGAGCTCATCATGTAGCGGTATACCCTCAGTTATAACGACGATAATTTTCAATCCATTATCAATAGCTTCAAGAACCGCGTCATAGGCAAATCTAGCTGGGACGAAGACTATGCTAGCGGCAATCCCAGGATGATCCCTCAGAGCCTCATAGACTGTATCATATACTGGAACACCGCGAACCTCTAAGCCGCCCTTACCCGGTGTAACTCCAGCAACTATCCTAGTTCCATATTCTAGCATAAGCTTTGTGTGGAAACTACCCTCCCTACCAGTGATCCCTTGAACGAGTACCTCAGTATTCCTATCCACCAAGACCATAAACCTACACCTCCCCTCTCGAAACCCTTACAGCTTCTCTAACAGCTTCATCAGCCTCGCTGAAAACCTTAAACCCCTTCTCCTCGAGTATCCTACGCCCCTCCTCCTCGTTTGTTCCAAGCATTCTAACAATAACTGGTATCCTCCTCTTAGAGGATTCCAATGCATCCACAACTCCTCTAGCAACTTCATCACACCTAGTTATACCGCCGAAAATGTTTAGTAGTAGAACCTTTACGCGGGGGTTTTCTAGGACTAGCTTTACAGCCTCCCTAACCCTATCTCTACCAGCTCCACCACCAATATCTAGGAAGTTCGCCGGCCGACCACCATAGTATAGTATTAGATCCATTGTAGCCATGGTCAATCCAGCACCATTACATATAACCCCGATATCGCCATCAAGTTCAACATAGGAGAATCCAAGCTGTTTAGCCTTAGCCTCCAAAACACTCAGCTCTCGACCATAGAGTTTAAGGTATTCGGGATGTCTGTATAAACTGTTATCATCTATAGTGATCTTCGCATCCAAAGCCATTAATCCACCACCACACTTATAGGCTAGAGGGTTAAACTCTACCAGTTCAGCATCATAATTGATCATTATCCTATACATAGACTCCATAATTGAGTTAAGAAGCCCCCACTCCCTCCTAGGAAGCTCTAGGAACTTAGCAGCCAGTCTAGACATGTATGGTATATACCCGTTGAAGGGGTCGGCACTGATCTTTAAGAGCTTCTCGGGATGCTTACGGACAAGCTCCTCGATCTCAACACCCCCCAGAGGCGATACTAGATAGACGTAGCTTCTACCAGATCGATCAACGGTTAAGGAGAGGTATAGCTCCCTCTCAAAACATACAAGCTCCTCGACAAGTAGCTTCTCAACCCTCTCACCACGTATACTGGAGCCAAGCAGTTCCCCAGCGATCATGTAGGCCTCATCCGGTGTTGAAGCCTTCCTAATACCACCGGCCAACCCCCTACGGCCAACTAGGACCTGAGCCTTCAAAACAACCCTACCGCCAAGCTCTTCGGCAGCCCTTCTAGCCTCCTCCGGTGTAGAGGCCAGTATGCCGCGGGGTACTGGTATGTTGTTTTCACTAGCGATCTTCTTAGCTTCATATTCATAGAGCTTCAAATCCACTAATCACCTGATACC
>JALVIT010000040.1:0-10842 GCA_027028545.1 Desulfurococcales archaeon | reverse complement strand
TGCTATATGAATATAAATAATGTTTTTAAATACTGGTAAGAACTTATTCAAAGCCTTCTCTGAGCTATGCACCATACTTAGAGAACCCCTTCCGGATGAAGAAGGGGGTAAGGATTTTCCGTAGGAGGCTTGACGGTGTAAATAATAGTGAGAAATACGTTTTTAGTTCTGATGAGAAGTCTTGAACAAATCTAGCTATATTTGGATCCTGACCCCCAAGTAGTATAACGTATGGGAAGCCGGAGAGTTTATCTCTTAATACATGGTAGAGTAGATAGGTGGCTGCACCGGTTCTCCTTCCATAAGATGTTGTGAACGGAAATAATCTATAACATGTATTAAGCCTTTCATCGATGAGGAATGATTCACCAGCACCAATACCCTTATCATTTTTAGCAACATAAACTAGAAGATTCTGACTATTTGAAGCGATCAGCCTATTTATTAGTTCGAGACCAGCCCTTCTATAGAAACCCTTCTCACGGGCTAATTCCAAATAATACTTAATAAATGATTTAAAATCCATAGTATCAACTACATACTTTTCCTTAACGGCTTTTTTATACTCCCTAACCCTACTCTTCCTCATCCTATTAAGATCGATCCTATCCGGATATGAAATATATGTAAACTCCACTCTCATAAACCAGTTATTCCAATAAAAACCTCTAGGATCAATGAAATATAGAGGATTCTTTATGAATACGAGTTTATATCTTGATACAATGCTTTTTGAAGATATAAACTTTGCAATTCTCATAAAATAATCAATATCTCTAAATACCTTGTCCTGAAAAACGGTAAAACCTAGATAGGGTAACCCAGTTATATGGGCATATAACGTATCGAGACCGAGCATTTTCTTAGTAATAATAGGTAATCCCAAAATGGGTTGGTCACGAATGCTGATTAATACAAATTTATGATCGCCTAAAATACTAGAGTCTATATGTATACCAGTATAAAGATACCTGTTATCACTAGTCAAAATATTACGCCATTCATTAAAATCAACTATTCGTTCATTAAAATCCATAATATTCACCTTGAAATATTTCTAGTCCATGTATTAATGGCTTCTAAACCATTTAAAATAACCCCCTCATTTCTATATGCATACTCTATTATCCTCCAAAACAGTTCTGAATACTTTTTAAATCTAGGATCATATAGTAGATCGTTATGCCATAGTAACGTTATGAAACATCCATACTTCATAGCTTCAGATTCTATAAATTTCTTCACCTTATCAAAAAACATATCTGGATCAATATTAGCCTTTATCAACGCACGATCCATAACTGTTAGTGGTAGTTCAAATATATTGATCCATTTATTCTGTTCATAGTCGAACGGTATATAGGGATAACACATGTTATTCCTATATCCAAATCCCTTGGTGAATCCTAGTGTTGTATCATATATGAAACCAGCCTTGGAGAGCAGGTTCCATGTTCGTGGTATGATAAAGTTTAGATAGTGGTTTCTAACACCATAGATTTTACCCCTTATCAGTTCCTCGATCCTTTTCTTCTCCTCAATAATACGTTGAAGGTTATTGAAACTATAATAGCCCGTGTGTAGTCCTAATTCAGCGTATTTAGAAACTAAGTATATCTCCTCTCTAACTGCTTCATCCCTATAATAGTTTTTATATAAGGGTAAGACGTCTTCATCACTCACCAATAGGAAGAAGGTAGGGTGAAAACCATATATGCTTTCTCTTTCCGTAATATCCTTTAGATTTAGAAATATCCTTTTATTTCCTCTTATCCGTCCCAATAGGTATCTAAAGGCTTTAAATGGATTCCTCTTCATGTAGTATTTGATCAAGCCTAAAGAGGGATATATATTGTCAACGTCATGTGTTACAACGATTATATATTTTGCATTACGGGGATATTTCAGACCTATTTTGTTCTGCTTATAAAAATCTACTGACAAATTTATTTCAAACTTTGTTGAGGAATCCTCCCTATTGCCATAAACATATTTTTCCCCTCCCCTCTCCAACAAAGATTCATAAAAATGAACATAGTTTATTGGATTTAACATATTCACCGCCATGTGAATATTTATCCCTTTATATCTCCTCTAATATAGATTAGTGAGGATAAATAAACAATATCATGAATTAGTATGGGATAATGCAATGAGTAATGTCAGTTTGAAAGTAATGAGGATATGGATGTTGAGGGAAATATTGAGGGTGCTTAATAGTATTAGTGCTTATGATGCTAATTTACTGGGGTATAGCGAGCTTATAATGGCTCGGAGGAATCCTATAAGAAAAATTTTGGTAGTCGCGAAAGTTATAGCCCATCTCCTATATCCTCTAACTTTAACTTTAAGGAGAAAGATCCTATATTACATCTTCTTCTATGATGAAGAAGGCTTTATAGGATATATCGTCTTGGAATATAGGATGTTTGATAAGGTTCTAAGGCTTCGCCAAATATATGTTGATATAAATAAGCGGGGAAGAGGATATGGTAAAAAACTATTATTAGCAACATTAAAGGCGGGGAAAATCTTAAACGCAAAAACGGTTTTCCTAAGTGTATTAAAGGATAACGTTCGAGCTATAAGACTCTATGAGAAATACGGGTTTAAACCGATAAAACAAATAGGTGGGGAGAGATTGATATACGTATACACCATTAAGCATTGAAACAGTATTAAGATGAACGAATCACATCCTTCATAATATTATTTATGATTTCAATAGCTTCATCCTCGCTATTAACCTCTTCTATTAACTGATAACTAGCAAACCCCATTTTCTTCATATTCTTATCAAGCTTTCTATTAACCAAGATCACACCCCTACGTATAGGATGTATAGCAGTATATGTGTATGCTCTAACAAGAGCAGCAACGGTAGCTTCCTGTAACACTATTATCTGATCCTTCAAATATACTGCAAACCTGACATGGCGATGCCCTGAGGGTATGGCTGCAATTATCCTCTCAACCTCGTGATTTCCATAAATCCTTATATTATCCATATTTTCATCACCGATAGTATCCCCTCAAACAGATATTAAGATATATAGCCATAAAATAATCTATATGATAAATTTCTGATAAAACCCTTAGGAAATAATAACCATGGAGAGGATTACACTATGAACAAGATCCTTCTAACAGTACTATTTTCAATAATTACTCTAAGCCTCATACCAGCCTATACAGCTTTTCAAGCGGAAATAGTTTTGGGAAAGCAGGAGAGTGAAGTCCCCTTCTATGTTTCATGGATCATACACATACATCAACCATTATATAATGAGAATGGGAGCCTAGTAGAACTATTAAACTCTGGTAAGGCTCCGGAATGGCTACCCAATGTATGGAGTAGTCGGGTCAACGTGTATAAGAACCTGATACCATTAACTGCACTAAATATGACTGGTGATGAAGCATTACAGGTTGATATAACCGGCTCATTGATACAGCAGTTGAATGAGCTGGATAGTAGTGGATGGAATAACTGTATCTATTGTGGATGGAAGGATAAATGGATCCAAGCTGTAAATGAGAAGACAAGTATAGGGTTGCCGAGGCTGAGAATACTTGGTGCAGGCTACTATCACCCGATATTTCCACTAATATATAGATCGGGGATAATAGACGACTTCCGGAACCAGGTATTGAAGCATAGGAGTATAATTGAGGGAAACTTTGGAGTAACCCCTGGACCGGGATTCTTCCCGATCGAGGAATCCTTCACACCCGAGATAATACCGATCCTAGCACAGCTCGGCTTCCAATGGACGGTTGTGGATAGTGAACAAGTTCTAAGAGCCACCCATGGATACAATAGTAATTTCCAGCCACAGCCAAACCCATACGATGTTAGAAACCCCGACCCCCATGATTGGGAGTGGGCTATATCACCCCAACTAGTCTTCCGCCCACACGTCGTAGAGTATAATGGGTATAAGATGGTTGTATTCGTTAGATACCGCCACATGTCTCAGGCCGAGATGAGTGGTACCAGTATAGACTACTTGATAAGTCAGATAAAACACTTCCAACAATACAATACCGATCCAAACAGACCATTCATAATGGTTATAGTCCATGATGGCGAGAACGGGTGGCCGAATCATAATAATGGTATAGACTACTACGTCAACTACCTAACAGAGTTCCTACACAAAATACACAGCGACCCCCAGCTATCATTCATAAAGGTTATAGGACTAGACGAATACCTAGCCAAAGTATATGATCCAAGGAATGATAACGACTATCAATATGCTAAGATATGGGTTGAGCCAGGATCATGGGAGACTATGGGTACATGGGGCGATCCATACTTCGCAATGTGGAATCGGCCTACGACAGATTCAGCTGATCAGGTTAGATGGGGATACTGGGTTAAAGCGTTAAACTACTATGAGACAGCTAAGGATAACGGCGTAGATGAGGATGTGTTGAATCAAGCACTGAAATGGATAATGATCGGCGAGTCAAGCGATTACTACTACTGGGATGGTAATAGATGGTGGGATGTAAAAGCACCGAAGGTGTTCAACTATGCATCGGAACTATTAAGCCAATATATAGGCTCGACAGATAATACACCGCCAACTATAAGGTATGCATGGAGGGATCCATACAACCCCTCAACCACTGTATCGATCTATATACAGGCATACGATATAAACGGTATTGCATCTCTAAAAGCATATGTATATGTAGATAATAGGTTTGAAAGAGTGGTGGATGCATCGAGTATAGATGTAAACAACCTCTACGTGTTCGATATAGATACGAGTAGGGATGGATTATACAAGGTTATAGTTGAAGCTATAGATACTAGGGGTAATAGCGTAAACTATACATTGATCAGGCCATTCTATAGGGTATCGGGTGGTGGAGGTGCACCGCCAACACCACATCCAACACCCGGTGTACCATTCGTTATGGATGGTAAGCTCGATCTAGATAAACCTTTCTACACGAATGAATCCGGGAAATATGTTAAACACCTATGGGCTATGCTCACAAGGGATGGAATACTCTACGTAGCAACGGAGCCTGCAACTAGGAATGTTGATGTATTCATATTCGTAACCCTTAACGATAACGATATGTATGATGCGCCATGGCTTAAAGAGGGGAGGGTCTATGGATACAAATACTACCTAGGCAACGAGGGCGGTAATGGATGGTCTGGATGGTTTAAGAGGGGTGATGAACAATTAAGTAATGGTGCCGGATCAGCTGTTGGAGAGGTATTAGAGGGATACATAAACCTAACAATGTATATCGGTAGTCCACCCGATCACGTATATGTAACGGTTGCAGTATATGAGACAAGTGATCATGGAGTATTATTACAGGTTTTGATCAATGATAATGGTGATGAAGATATAGGACAAAGCGAATATATTGATCCATAAAGGCTATACAACATGCAGTTTTTCAAGCTTTAAATACCTTTTAAGAAGCATATACTCCTCTCCATCAACTAAGACGATCTTAGAACAACTATTTCTAACCATATGGTTTATAAGACCCTTCACCTTTTCACCTAAACTATCAGCGATCTCCGGCTTACGCTCATATATAACTCCACTAATCCATATTATAGAAATTCCTGGTTCAACATACCCTATATTTCTCAACATCATGGATTTCACAAATCTATGTATTTCTGAGAACTTATCCCAATTATACATGACATCCTTAACAACATCGCTACCCCCAAGCGGTGACCTATTAATACATTCCATTAGCTCATCGAATAACTCCCTATAAGACTCCCAATATCTAGATATGAGTGGTAGTAGTTTATCCCTCCTAGATAATAGGTATTGATACTCTTCATATAGTTGCTCATCGAACATCTTCTTAAGCGTTCTCTCGATCTCCCTGATCCTATCCTGCTTATCCTTCAAATCATATAGTATACTTACTAGTTTAGATGTATCACTAAGCCCCATCTCGGAAACTGATCTATCTATGATATCCCTACATGTTGAGACAACATATACTAATAATAAATATTCCCTACTATAATCATCTAACACAATATATTTCACATCTCCTCTGGAGGCTTTAAGTTTGCCTATTATCCTTTCACGATCTCCACGTTCAGTATCCGGACCCATAAGTCTAGAGACTACACATATCCTATCATTCCTAGTCTTCAATCATCCATTCCTCTGGATTCTTTATCTTCTCAACACTTGTCTCACCGAGTTGTTTATTGAAGTATTGCTTATCCCAGCACAGCTGGCTCCCCCTACATGTAACCTTCAATGCTCCAGCGGCTAAGCCGTATTGTAGAGCCTTACCGGGGTCGTGGTAGTCTAGATAGGCTGAGTTGAAGAATGCTGCAAAGGCGTCTCCAGCCCCTGTAGAGTTTACTGGTGGTTTTAATGGTCTAGATATACCCTTATAATATACCCCGCCATGAACAGCTATTAACGCTCCAGCACCACCCTTCTTCACAACAACCATTTGAGGACCATGGTCTAGTAGGTGATCTATATCTACAGCTAGGGCTTTAGCCTCCCTCCTATTTAGGAATAGTATTGACACATACTTTAGGATCTTTAAAACCCTATCCGGCATTGTAAGGGCATATGCTCCCGGATCGTATGATATTAGTAGGCCAAATCCCAGAGCCCTCTCGGCAATCTCGCCAGCTATGTTTGGAGGTATACTAGCCATATGTATTAGCGAGGCCTTCTTCAGCAATGTCTTCGGGACATCGTTCGGTGTTAATAGCTCGTTTACTCCTCGATACTTAACTATGAATCTCTCACCACCGGGTATAACGATCACATTAACTATTCCCGGAGGCCCCTCAACCCTCTTAACATAGAATGTATTAACACCCCTTTTCTCAAGCTCTTTAAGCATACTGGATACTAGAGGGTCTATTGATGTAGACGCTATGAGGTATACACGGTGTCCATAGATCGATACAGCTACTGAATAGTTTGATGCAGCTCCTCCAGGACCAATATCTGTATCGTCAGCGATTATTGATTCATCCGGTTTAGGTAGTCTTGGAACATACATGGTTATATCTACGTTTAGGTTTCCAACAGCTATATGTATTCTGGGTTTACGCGGCATACCTGATCACGTCTTACCCCTAAACCATTCATATATTATCCTGGGCGTTATATTCCTCCTACCCACTTCCTCCATAGCATGATCCCATTCACTAAGGATCTTTACAGCCTCGTTCGCAACCCTGATAGCGTCATCAACACCTGCATTAACTATGAATTCCTCAGTCTCCCTATTAGCTATAGCTGCACATACGCTTCCAGCCCTTAAACCATAAATGTTTGCCAATGTGAATATAGCTGCAGCCTCCATCTCAAAATTCAAAACATTAACACTCTTCAAGAAATTCACAAGACCCCTCTGGAAGGGTGGTAGATAACCCTTATATCCGGGCCTCTCCTGCCCAACGTAGAAGCTATCACTACTAGCAGTCAACCCCAGATGATACCTCACACCTAGCTCCTCAGCTGCAGCGATCAAAGCCATCGTAACCGTTAGATCAGCTGCAGCCGGATACTCAGGTATAACATATTGTTTACTGGTACCTTCAAGCCTAACGGCTCCAGTGCTTATTATTAGGTCTCCAACACCGATCTCCCTCTTCAATGCACCGGTGGTTCCAACACGTATAAATGTATCCGATCCAACCCTGGCTAGCTCCTCCAAAGCTATAGCTGTTGATGGTGCACCTATACCGGTACTTGTAGCTGATATGAATACACCCCTATACCTACCACTATATGTTAGGAATTCACGATGCCATGCAACCTGCCACGCTTCATCCCAGAAGCTAGCGATCCTCTTAACCCTCCCTGGATCCCCCGGTAATAACACGTATCTACTGACATCGCCGGGTTTAACCTCCAAATGATAAACCATACCAGATTCATCTACCGGTGAACTAGCACTTGATAAGCGTTTACCCGTCTCCATAGCCCATCCCATAAACCTAGTCTTCTATCAGTCCTCTATGTATAACTATCCCTCTGTGGATGATATAGTTTACCTATCGTGGTCCTACAACTCTATTATCCTAGCATCCAGCTTCTCGGTATCCAGTATCGCTATGCTCGATTTACCGGTGATATATCCACAGATCTCGCCGGGGTTTAAGAGTATCCTACCATTCTCCTTCTCATATAGCACTTTATGTGTATGCCCATATAGGACACCGTCTACACCGGGATAGTTCAGAAGCTGTCTAGCGATCTCCACAGTGTGTTCTACACCATCGTACCCATGCATTATTATAAACGTTCTACCATCTATGGATACCTTGGATGGACCACTATATAGTTTCCAGCCATACATGTTGAAGAGTTTCTGGAGGAGGTATTTATCGCCATCATTATTTCCAAATACACCTATGACACCTATATCTCCAAGACCCTCCTTCATCCTCCTAACCGTGAAGGGGGAGATTATGTCTCCGAGATGTATAACTAGTTCAACACCCTCATCCAGTAGCTTCTTGATCGCCTTATCCAGCATAGCTAGGTTATCATGGCTATCACTAATCACACCCACGATCAAATGTATTCACCCCACTATAACAATATTTGGGGGATGTAGAAGGTATTATGGATATCTATTTAATAAAAACTTGTCTACTCAACCTTTATCTCATAACCCTTCTCTTCACTCTTACCGATCTTCCTTAGTTTAACCTCTAATACACCATTCCTATAACTGGCCTTAGCTGATTTGGGGTCAACCTCTGCTGGTAGTTCTACCTCCTTATAATATTTCCTATGCTCATTACTAGCCTTAATTATGAGCTTCCTCCGGTCATCCGAGATCTTTATCTTGATCTTCTCCTTCTCCACACCCGGTATCTCCGCTATAACTGTTATCTCATCCTTATCCTCAAAGACATCTACCAGAGGCTCCCTCTCCTCACTGATCATTGGTCTACCTCGAACGGTTCTAACATTTCCAAATCTCTCAATTATTGGTCTACCATCCGGTCCGATCGTTATCCTAACACCATATACGTATGGTCCCTCAATCCTTCTCTCGCCCTCGAATATGCTTGGTGGTAGTGTTGTGAACTCCCTCATCATCCTATTGATCTCCTCCTCCATCTCACGGAACATTTCATCGAATATATCCCATATGCTCCATCTTCTCCTACGCCAATAATCCCTCTCATCACGATCCATAACCTATTCACCCCATATCCAATACTGTTATCTATCTCGAATACTGTTATCTATAAACAGTATTAAATAACTTGGCTTTTATACAGATTTAGCTTGGGATGGTGTATCCCCGGTGGAGGTTATAACATATACAACACTGAGTGTTGATGGTAGGATAGGGTATCCTGGTAGGAAGACTGTTTTAAGCAGTAACCGTGACCTATACAGACTACACCGTTATAGGAGCATAGTAGACGGTGTGATGGTTGGTGCAAATACAGTTATAAGCGATAACCCCCTCCTAACAGTTAGACTACCCGGATATAAGGGTAGGCAGCCGGTTAGAATAGTTGTTGATTCAAAGCTTAGGACACCGCTAAATGCAAACGTATATAACGTCGAATTAGCCCCCTCCATGCTCATAACATCTACCGAGAATAGGGGTGTTGAGAAGATAAAGTTATTGGAGAGGAGGGGAGTTTGGGTAATATATGTCTCTGAGAGAGATGGAACACTCGATCTAGGTGAAGCATTAAGGATTTTGGAGGAGGAATATGGGGTTAGGAAAATACTAGTGGAGGGGGGCGGATACCTCATAGGTAAACTGATAGAGGGAAAATTAGTGGATGAGATCCATGTAACGATATCACCAATACTACTAGGAAAGGGTGGCGTGCCATATATAAACCTTATACTGGAGAAACCGGTAAGGCTTAGACTGGTCAATTACGAATTAGACGGGGAGACTGGGGAGATACATCTAGTATATCGCCCGGTTTATAACCAATATTGATATATTTCCTAGTATAGGTATTATGATATCCTATAGGAAGCGGTTATATATGGATAAGTGGTGTCTGGAATTGATCGTTTATATACGTGAAATAGCTCTATCAACTAGTAAACAGTTCGAACTAATCGATATAACCTATCGGGTTGAGAAGATCGTTGAGGAGAGCGGTGTCAGGAACGGTATAGTATTAGTATTCGCACCACACGCTACAGCAGCTATAATAGCTAATGAGCATGAATCGGGGCTTATAAGTGATATCATTGAGGAGATCAAGGACTTGACGAAGCCCGGGAGTAGTAGGTGGAGGCATAACATTATAGATGATAATGCCCATGCGCATATAGGTTCAGCGCTCATAGGTGCTGATCGAGTGTTCCCGGTTATTAATGGGAGGCTGATCCGGGGTACTTGGCAGAACATATTCCTAGTCGAGATGGATGGACCACGTAGTAGGAGACGAGTAATCGTAACTGTTATGGGTGAGTAGATGGGAGTATAGGTGATGGATAAAATGCTATACATAGCTAAGCCTGAAGAGATTAGGAGGGGGGAGGTTACAGACATATACTTCGTAAGAACTAGGAAGATCCTGAGGGAGAAGGGTGTTCGTAAAAGGGTTAGAATGGAGTTCCACGCCTCGCTACCCAGAGGATATGAATGGGCTGTATATGCAGGGCTTGAAGAAGTATTAGATGTTCTCAAAGGAAAGCCCGTCACGGTGTATAGCCTTCCAGAGGGTACACTGTTTAAATCGTGGGAGCCTCTAATGATTATTGAGGGATACTATGACGATATAGCAGTTTATGAAACACCCATACTTGGGATACTGAGGCATTATACAAGTATAGCAACTAAGGCTGCCAGGATCAAGAA
>JALVIT010000039.1 GCA_027028545.1 Desulfurococcales archaeon | reverse complement strand
TTAATACTTCATCAAGGGTAGCCCATTGATATAATACGTTAACATCATCCGGTAGGAAACCGATCCTTCCCCTAACACTATATCCTCCATGTATCCTTAATGAACCGGTTAATCCTAGGAGTATGCTTGTCTTGCCAGATCCATTGGGGCCTACCAATACACCCGCTTCACCGGGTCTCAGATTTATCGGTGGTATATTGATCCTCTTAGAACCCCTCCTAACATATGATCCCTCCTCAACTACGAGTCTTGGATCACTATGGGTCCGGGGTGGATCTATGTCTATGCATCCACAACCCCCCTCAGTATAAATGTTCTTGATCCCGTGTGTGATCCATCCCTCATATTCCCTCTTAGACGTCCCTATAATGATCGATCCATCATTCATCATCCCATCTATTATATCCATTATCAACCCGGTATTCTCCTTATCGAGTGATTCGAAGGGTTCATCGATCAAGTATATGTCGGGCCTATACAGGTATGCTTTAAAGACCTCTAGAAGCCTCCTCTCACCATAACTCATCTCCTCAATCCTCTTACCTAGAAGTCTCCGATATCCATGATAGATCTCTTGGAATAATCCTTGATCCCTAATGTATGGTAGGAGTTCCTCAAAACCCCTATTACCTAGGACTATGAACCACGGCTCCTGTGGTGTGTAGAAGATCCTCCCGTTAACCCTTATCCTACCCTTATACTCTATACCTTGGAGGGTGTTTAGACCCATAATGGTCTTTAATAATGTTGTTTTACCCGCTCCGGTCTCTCCTATGAATAGGTGTTTTGAGGGTTCATTGATATATATATCATCTACAACTATGTTTTTCCCATCAACCTGTATTTCTAGTCCTTCTACCTCTATCATCAAATCCATCACTATGTTTCCCTAGCTCTCAGCGGTCAATATGGTTCATCATCTAATATATTATTAATATCGTCCCTAAGAACCCCGTATTGACGGAGTATATCCATAAGTGTTTTAAACCATGGGAGCTCCATAAGCCTACCTATAGTATTATACTCACGTTTTTCGACCCAATCCTCCAGATTACCGGGTATTAGGAGTAGAATAAATTCTAACATAGTATTATTTCTATACTTAACATTTATCTTGAAGAGATGCCCCTTTACCTCTATAAATTCTATAGCTGGTTTGCTTATGGTTCTAAATCTCTGTGGATTGTTAATTAATGATTCAATATCCCTCTTCAACCTATTAAACCTATTACTGGGTTGCGGTGAGTCCGCATCTGCTACTCCTATAAATATGGCTTTTTCAATATTCTTCTCAGCTAGTATTGTCCTAAGCTTTGATATAAGTGATCTAATATTGTACAAGAATCGTTCAACGCCTCCTTCATCAACGACTACGATATAGTTTGATAGTCCCATATTGATCTTATCTAGTAGATCATTTATCTTAAAATACTTAGTATTCTGCTTACCCTCGATTATTCTGGCGGATCCCCCTATAAGTTTCGACGTCAATTTAACTTCATGCTTACCTTCACATAATACTATGATACTATGGCGCTCTGAGATCCTCTCCGATTTTGATCCGTTCTTCATATGCTTCATCTCCTCTGAGGATCTCATAATCTATACCCTTTTCATCACGGTAAAGCCTTATCAGGCTGAGATCGCCCAGCATTTTCCTCTCATATAGTTTTTCGAGTAGTATATCCAGAAATTCTATACTATGAGTTGTAAAAAATGCTTGAATCCACCTATCCCTAATAT
>JALVIT010000038.1 GCA_027028545.1 Desulfurococcales archaeon | reverse complement strand
ATTTGGATCTAGTCCATCGTGTAACGCAATGTTGCCGTAGATGATTGCTTTATGAATCGATATATTTGTATTATTATATACTTCTAATCTAAATAGATAACCATGGTTTAACGGTGATCTTTTCAGTATCGTGTTCCCTATAAATTCGTATTCGTCTATATTAATAAATGATTCATTCACGGACACAAATATATTTAAACTACTATTATCCTCCGGGAAATATAGTGTGAGTATATTTCCAATGATCTTTACATCGTCTATTCTTATAGAGCTATTATTATAAGACTTAACATCTAGTAGAGTCTTTACTGAGGCAAATGCATTTCTCACAATATGTATTCTACCTAGGTATCCACGGGTTTCATAGGATCTAATCGTTAATAAGTTATTGAGGAGAAAACATATAGTGTTATTGGTTAATTCTATTACGTTAATTCTTCCTAGACGATGTATATTGATTAAGGGTTCTCCACCCAGTGTATAGTTTGCTAGGAAGTTATGGGAGAAATTAAGGAGGTCTAATCCATCTATCGATTCAATTCTTGTATTAACGAGTGTATTGTTTATTATTATAGCTTTATCCCTTGAGTATAGGTGGATGGATGCGTCATAGATCATGCTATCTTTAATAACGATTGTATTATCTATATTTGATGCTCCATATATATGGGGTATCTTAATATATGAGTCCTTAATCCTTATTGATGAATTATTAACATTTATCAGGCTCTCATTATTATATCCATATATTTTAACATTTGTAAATGATATGTTCCTAGATCGTAGTATGTGTAGGTATTTAACCATGATCTTAAATGTTGTATTCCCCCCACCTATGAATCCTATATTTGTCGAATTATATAGAGAAATGTTCCACATGTAAATTACTATATCACCGCCTCCATATGCCTTTATAGTTATATTTGTATTCGTTATCAGTGATGACAGATTGTAGATTCCCGATCTTAAAAGGATTATTGTATTTGGTGGAGAATTTTTAATAATATCTGCTAAATCATCTCCAGGATCAACTATTACTATATTGTTCTGCTCAGGAGTATATGTTGTTGCGGTCTGTGGAAGAATTGCTAATAGTAGTATAATACATATAACTATGTTTTTGATCATATCGTCTATCCTCTAAGCACGTTATCCACAACATTCATGAGTTCAAGTACTGCTTTATCCATATATATGAATCTTACATAGTATATGAAAATATAGGGGTTGCTGATAAATGCAGAGAGCATCTTATCGCTAGTGGTCTCATTGATTCCTCCAGTGGTTGATTCGATCGATTCTTTTATATCTATACTTATCGAAACGTATACATGCAGTATTACATATGTTATGAACATTTTTAGGAGTTTTTCCTCATTACTTGTAGAATTCTCCATCCATTCGATCATTCTTCTTAGAGCATGTATGTTTTCATCCCTCTGTCTATTCATGAAGTCTTTATCAAGGACTAGTATGTGTAGATTTTCGATCATATCTGTATTATTGAAAGCTTCTAGATAAGAATATGTTAGATAGAAGTAAAATATTGGACCGTTTAATGCATAGAAGATGTTTGTGTTCAACCTATATTCAAATCTAGTATCATTTATCAGTATTGATCTAGATGATTCAATTATTCTATAAAGCATATAACCGGGACCTTCTGCTGTGTAGTAGCACTTTTCTCTGTTTTTTGTGCAATCTTTTATTATTTTATCCAAAACCTCCGAGCTATCGTATCTGACAG
>JALVIT010000037.1 GCA_027028545.1 Desulfurococcales archaeon | reverse complement strand
CATTTTCAATATGGTAGATGCTAAGACGCGGATTACGGATCCCCTTATTAATAATAGATTAACCTATCCTAATAAAACATCTAGAGAAATCATTACTAGAAATCCCATGAAGAACCCCAGTGTTGCGGCATCATCATATCCTTTACCATAGATCTCTGGGACGATCTCATGTACAACGACATATATCATAGCCCCAGCTGAGAAACTCATTAGAAATGGGAGTAGGTCGGTCAATAGCTCTGGAAATACATAGATTATAGCTAGAGGGATATATGCAGCAACAAGCTCCGAGAAACCACTGAAAACACCTGCGAGTAGTGATTTAGATCTGCTCTTCGTAGCCCTATAGAGCGGTAGGGATACAGCCATACCCTCAGGTATATCTTGTAGACCTATAGCTGTGCCGACGATTAACCCGCTTGTAACCCCTGTGATCGTTGAGACTCCTACACTCATACCCTCGGGGATATTATGTATCGTAATAGCTAGTACTATGAGTAGTGTCTTCTTAAGCCTCTCCCTAAACTCCTTGGGGCCCTCATATCCTTTAACTATGTGTAGATGGGGTATTGTCTTGTCAAGGATATATATTAGGAATATACCTGCTACGAACCCAGTATATACTGCTATAAGCCTCCCTGTCTCGAAGGCTGGTAGTAGTAGGCTTGTAAATGATGCTACGAGCATTACTCCAGCCGAGAAGCCTAATCCGGTGTCTAAACCCCTACTACCTATTCTTCCACCGAATATTACTGGGAGGGAGCCGATCGATGTTAGGACTGCAGGTATCAAACCTATGAGTAGGATCCTATATGGTAGTTCTAATCCGTATAGCATCGATGTATAATTCATAACTATGCACCGTTTTCGCCGGATAGGGTGCTGTGGTCTTGGTATCTAGTTAATCATGCTTTAGGGAATAAAGCTTATTCTATACGTGCAGTGCTCATCTCGTATATTATAAATATAGTTTCTATTAATGGTAGTATGAATAATGTTAGGAATACTATGAATTGGGGATCAATATATGCACTCAGGTATTCGAAGACCTCTTGGTATTCAAAATATAATATTAGGAGGGATACTATTAGTGATAGGGTTATTACCAGTGATAAATATATTCTATCAATTATCTTTAGTAAAACCCTTCTCCTACGCATAGATTCTATACTTAATAATAGGTTGTGGAGAGTGTTTCTACCCTTACTATAGAGTACCACATATAATATGATATATGTTGTTAGGATTATGCCTAGGATAACATAGCTATTTATGAATGCATGCTCTATGAGGAACTTGATCGATGCACCTAGGATTATTGTTAGAAGTATTAATCCACCGATTATATGTATCGTCCTCTTAAACAATGTATTAACCATTTTATATCTCGAACCCTCTATACGTCTGAGCTTCAGCATTAATTCATCGAACACGGTAATCCTCTTATAGGATATCAGCCTTAAGAGTCTCGGTATGATATAGTTTTTCCGGAAAACCATGTACGATGCAATTATAGATCCAGCTATTATCCCTGTGGATGCTGATAGGATTAATGTGCTTGGTAGAGATGTATAGATCATGGCGTAATATGCTATTACGAGTGTTAACTCGCTAACAGTCGATAAGTAGAATCCAGTCTCCAATCCATACTTAACACCCAGTCCTCCAGCCGTTATTGTTGCTGATACCGTTGCTATTAGATGCACTATAGCGATTAATACACCTATTATTATAGCCCGGAAATACTCTA
>JALVIT010000036.1 GCA_027028545.1 Desulfurococcales archaeon | reverse complement strand
GGCTTTACCATTAACACGGTTAATATATACTGCTTCACGTTCGCAGAAGCTACATTTAACCACCACTAACCACCGGGTATAGTATTATCTCGTCTCCATCAACGGCTTCATCCTCTGGTGTAACCACTTTACCATTCCTAATAATGATATATTCCTCGCTGAGTAATCCTATATTGTTGAGTAGTTCCCTTATCCTCCCCCTATCTCTTGGAATACTCCATTTCTTTGAACCATCTACAAGCTTGATAGTTATCATCGTATATCCTCATCATTATATGTGTAGTTATTATACGTAACTTTTAATATTGTAGCGTTCTTATATATTGTTAAAGTATTTGGATAAATGATGGATGATAGTAATGAATAAATCAACATATCTCATAGTCCTACTTCTAGCTAGTATAGTAGCTCTATCATTGTTCCCAAACATAGCTAACTCGGTGATCACGGATAATGATTTTCCAGAGGCTAGATGTATTGTTAATAAAGTGGTTGACGGAGACACTATATACTGTGCACCAGCTCCAAGGAATACAACATATGTTGAATCCAAGATCAGGTTCGCGGATATAAATGCACCGGAGCTAAGCACACCGGAAGGTGTTGCTGCCAAGAATGCTCTAGAAGATTTAATCCTAGGTAAGATAGTGTATCTAGATATCGATGATAAATATGGGACGGATATTTATGGTAGATGGGTTGCAGTAGTATATACGCGACACAATAATACACATATAATGAATGTTAATAAATGGTTGGTTGACAATGGCTACGCGAATATAACCGATTACGATAACGAGTTCGATCCTAATAACTGGAGCCTATACGAATACTACCCTATAGGCAAGGATAACTATCCACCGATGGAAAACTATACGATAACAAATTATGAACCACTATATTCATCACATGGTATATCATTAACGGTATCACCCGATAACTCCTTTGCGGGATTCCTCTACGAGTACTCGTCGAGTTATAGGATGCATCTACTACTAGTCGATTCATCAAATACCATTATAGCAAATGAAACCTATACGGATACAGACGTCTATTTTGGAATGCTTAGAATGGCTTCAAACAACTCCGGCGTATTAACTGTATGGACGAACTATACATCCGGTGGATATAGTAAAATAGTCCTATATAGATTCATAGACTCAAATAACCCCGAAACTCCCGGTTCAGCCTCACTACTATATCCTAGCAGCTATCAGTATGCCCCAATGGCGGGGTATGGAGTAGATCCTGATGGAAACCCTGTATGGGCTATAGCATATGTATCAAGCTCTACAAGCAATATAATGTTGTACTGGTACATCCTAGGTAAGGATCTATCAGTTGTAGGAACCGGGTATATACCGATAACGCCCAACGGTATAAACTATGTGGACAAACCAGATGCGGGTGTAGATTATTATGGTAACATAATATATGATAGTTCATCTAAAAGCTTCTACATAACGGTTAGATATCTAGGCAGCACAACCGGCTATGATATCGGCTTGGTGAAGATATATAAATCGGGAACAAGCTGGACAGCATCTGCAATAACCATAGATAATGCAGCCGGCGATCAGGGTCCTCCGACGAAACACTTCATATCAACTGGGTATAGCTCATATATACTACTACCAAACATTTATACGAGTGTGCTGAGTGGGAAGATACTCATAGTCTATAATGCTACGAATTCAACACTGGATGCAGCAATATATGATACAACTACGGATACTGTAACAAAGTTGAATCTAGATTCTGGACTAACAGTAGATGCAAACTATTATCCAAGAATTACCACAAGTGGTTCAGAATGGCTAGTAACATTTGAAAACAGTAGCTACATATATGCTGTAATAATATATCCAAATGGAACCAAAACTAACCCGATACTTCTAGGAGGACCCAATGTAGCTTATCAATTCCCAGTATTCAACGGATTCAACTACACCGTAGTATTTGGCGTGACTAACGGTACACAGTATGATCTACACGCCGTAGCAGTATCTAAGAATGGACAATTCTCAAACTATGCTTTCCCCATATCAACAACCACGACAAACGATCTAGTTCCACGCGCGGTATACATGAGTGGGAAAGTATTCCTATTACACACAATCGGTACAGGGACGAATACCGTGTTAAGAATAATATCCCAGCCGTACAGTGAGCCAGAGCCAATACCCGAACCACCAATATTAGTAGTTACCACAACAGCGATACTAGCACTATTAGGCTCACTACTAATATTCACGAAAAGAAGATAGTTAAAGGGGATATATTGGGCATATCCCTAAATATAAATAATTTATTTTAACAAAACCCATCCCTCCACCACTAGAAGATGTGGTGGAGTATATAGTTATTTACTATTCTCAACAATCCATATCAGAATAGGTGTATCCTTATGGTGTTTGAGAACGAGGTTATAAAGGAGATCTTGGAGAAGACACGTGTTCTATGGGCTATAAATCATGCAACAAGCCTTATGGGATGGGATCAGGAGGTTAATATGCCACGAGAAGGTGTTAGAGAGAGGGGTATTGCTAGAGCCGAGCTCGAAGTACTATATCAGAAACTGGTATTAAGGCCGGAACTAGTCAAACTCGTGGAGAAGGCTGAGGGTATTGAGGGTTTAAACGATTATGAGAGAGGTCTTGTAAGGGTTCTTAAGAGGGAGATCAGAATAGCTAAGGCGATCCCTCCAAAGATAGTCGCTGAGATCGCCAGAACAACTACGGAGGCTCAGGTTGCGTGGAGGGAGGCTAAGCAGAAGGATAACTATGAGTTGTTCAAACCGTATCTAGCGAAGATCATAGAGTTGGCTAGAAAGGTAGCTGACTATCTTGGATGGGAGGAGCATCCATATGATGCCCTCCTAGACCTATATGAGGAGGGTTTGAAGACTAGAGATGTAGACACTCTATTCTCCAAGCTTAAACCGGAGATTAAGAGGATCATGGACAAGGTATTATCTGAGGGGAGATATCCCAGAGAGCATGAATTGGAGAAAGTAAAGTATCGTAGGGAGGATATGGAGAAGGTTAATCTGGAGGTTCTAAAACTCCTAGAATACCCCCTAGGAACAAGGGCTAGACTAGATGTATCAGCCCACCCCTTCACGATCAATATGGGTATTAACGATGTAAGGATAACGACGAGGTATGAGGGATTCGACTTTAAGAGATCCCTCCTAGGGACAATACATGAGTTCGGACATGCGACATACGAGTTACAGATCGATCAAAGGCTTATGGCTACACCACTAGCCAGCGGTGTTAGCTTAGGGATTCATGAGGGTCAATCCCGCTTCTGGGAGAACATTATTGGTAGGAGTAGAGCTTTCATAGAGGTGATCTACCCGATCCTTAGAAAGAATCTAGACTTCATCGAGAAATATAGTGTTGAAGACATATACTACTATTTCAACACGGTTCGTCCAAGCCTGATCAGGACGGAGGCTGATGAGGTAACATATAATCTACACATATTATTAAGGGCTGAGCTGGAGAAACTAATGCTTGTTGGAGAGGTTAAGGTTGACGAACTACCAGAGCTATGGAACAACTATATGGAAGAGATCATAGGTATTAAGCCCAGAAACTACTCGGAGGGAATACTACAAGACATACACTGGAGTATGGGTAGTATAGGATACTTCCCAACCTACACCCTCGGAAACCTAGTAGCAGCTCAGATGAGACATCACCTATTAGAAGAATATGATCTATATGGATTAATCGTTGAGAAGAGGTTCAACGAGATCAAGGAATGGCAGAGGAAAAGGATACATCAATGGGGTAAAACATATGCACCAAAGGAGCTGTTAAGGAAGGCTTTCGGAGAGGAATATAAAGCCGACTACTTCATAAAGTATCTTGAAGAAAAATATCTTGGAAGATAAAAAACGTATTATACATAGAGGATTTTACCAAATAACCTTTTTTAGATATTGGGGGTGTAGAATGTTGGGTATTAAGGGTAGAAGGGTTAATTGGCTCGATTATTTCTCCCTAAACAATATAGAGCTTGAAATACTCCTAAACTGTATAGGTGTTCTTATCGGTGAGCTTCGAGCATGTGAGTTGAAGGATCTCATTAAACCACATGTTTTTAAATCGATTAATCCAAGTCTTGTAGATAAACTCGTATCCCGCGGTGTATTGAAGAAGTTCCATAAGCATGGACGCGAACTATACACTCTCACCAGTCGTGGATTAAAGGCTTTCATATCAACAGCTAAACCCATACTAGATGTTGTAAGGGATAAACCCGGCTTATCGAGTGATAAGATAGCTGAGGGTATTAAGGATAGGGTATTCTATGGGGGGATACATAGGGTTCATCAAGCTCATGTGAAGCTAGTTAATAGGATATTGGACATACTTGTAAAGACCGGCTTCATACGGGAGGAGAATGGTGTTTTCTATCCCGGAGATAAGGATAGCATAGTTAATGCATTAGCTACCATGATCTCAAGCCTATCATCGATAGCCCCTATTAGAAGGATTGAGGAACTAATAGATTCCATAGTATCCAGTTTAGGCTTGGAAAATAGTGTTGTAGATGAATTACTCTCTAGGGTTTCAGCTCAGGGGATTATTGTTGGAGATAAGGATCCGGGGAGGGCATTAATTGATCTATTCTTTAAAGCTGATAAGAAGTTGAAGGAGTATATACATAATGGTAAATTATTTGAATCGTTAGCATATGAAGCATTAACACTCGAAATACTAAAAGCTCTGGAAAAGATCAGCGGCGATAATAAACTCACTAGGAGATACTGGATCGAACACCAGTTCCGCTTCTACGAGATCCTCGGAGACTATTTCTATCAAAACCTAAACTTCGAAGCCGCCAAGCAATTCTATCACCTAGCGGTATCCGTTGCACGTAATAGCCTCGATATGGCTAAGGAGGCTCATAGAGCCAACGCTAAATACCTGTTAAGCCTAGCTAGAAGCCTAGCCTCCCGGGGTAAATACCATGAAGCACTGGCTAGACTCGACGAACTGATAGGGTATTATCAATCCACGGGGCTTATGCGTGAAGCATTGATAGCTGAAGCATTGAGGCATGAATATATGGCTGAGATAGAGGTTAGGAGGAATAAGCCATGCAATGCATATAAGTCATGGCTTGAAGCAGCATCGAAATATGATGGATTAGGCGGTGGGTATAAGAGTAAGGCTGAAGCATTAAGGGTTAAGGCATTGATCAGTAGGGCTGAATGCCTTCTATACTCTGAGAAAAAGGTTGAGGAGGCGATAAAGATACTTGAAGAGGCTAGTAGGATGGCTGAAGACCTTTTAAGCCCCCATCTGAGAAACGTTGCTAGAAGCCTACTACACGAAGCACGGGCAACCATACTCGTAACCGAGAATAAATACGATGAAGCCAGTAGGGAATACGCTGAATCAGCTCGATTCTACGAGTTGAGGGGCTATATTAATAGATCCCTACTCAACACAGCTAGAAGCTATAAGTTCCACGGATTCTACGAAGTATTGAATAACGATGTTAAGAGATCGATGGAGCTCTTTGATGAGGCTCGGAAGAAATACCTAGAACTACTAAGGAATATTACTAGGCAATACTATAGGGGGAGGAGCCTGGACTACTATATGGTTAAGGAAGCCTTAAAGGGCTATCATGATGCAACCTCCCTATTAAGACTAGCTGAAGTAGTCCAGATGATCAGGGAGACATCGATCCTTAACGACTACATACTCAAAACGATTATTGAGAGGGTTGAGGAAGCGATAGGATCATGGGTTGAAGCCGGAAGGGATAGAGAGTATGAGATACTGAGAAACATACTACTACTGATCAGGTCAATTGCTGAATCCGAATCCGTAGAATCATTAATAAAAACTATAGGGGAGATCGCCGAGCTTAACGATAAGTTATCCGACATGTTGAGCAACAATATATCCCCTAGGCAAAAGGTGTTTCTAATACTATGCCAGAAGATGCTTTCAATGATAAAATCGAGCCTAGAAACAATTACGAGATATATTGAGGAGCTCGGGATACAGAAGAATGATTATATACGAAACATCTAAATCGGACAGGGATATATTAAATGTAGAAGAGGCAAAGGATACGATGGATAGGGTAAAGTGGTGGAGCCATGTCTGAAGACATAGTATATTTACCTGAGAAACAGTATAGGATAGCATCGATCCTATACGAGTCCGGAAAGATCAGTATTGAGGAATTGGCATCAATACTATACCTTAAACCCGAGGAGATAATGAGGGATCTAGCCGAGCTCGAGAATAAGGGGCTTATAAAGATCAATAGGATCATCGAGGAGCTTCCAACCCTTACAATGGAGGGTCAGGAAGCCCTACTCCACGGTCTTCCTGAGGAGAGGGTTTTCAGGGTTATGTATAGATGTATAGATAGATCTGTTGAGGAGTTCATAAACTGTGTAGTCTTAGAGGCTGGGGTAGAGTTTTCGACGGCTAAAATAGGTTTACAGCATCTTATAAGACATGGATGCTTACGAGTAGTTGAGGGTAGAGTTATTGTGGGTAACGAGTTTAAATGTCATAAAGCATTAGAGGAGGCTGCATGGATTAGGGGGTATCTTAAAGAGATCTCGAATACGACGACGCCTAAGAAGAGGACACAGTTATTGAGCATAGTTAAGCGTAGGAAGCTTGTAAGGGTTGAGAAGCATAAGAGAATATTTGTAGAGCCAACTAAAACCCTTCTAAAACTCTATAGGAAGGGAAAGATTAGTAGTAAGGAGGTATTGACCGTTGTAAAACCAATATATGCTCCGAGACTGGATGAATACCATATTAAAGAATTCGATCTAAGAATACCCCCTCCAACCCCAACTGGTTCGAGGCTTAACGCATATATGGAGTTCTTAGACCTTGTCAGGGATATACTCATATCGATGGGTTTCGAAGAGTATAAGGGGCCCCATGTTGAGCTGGAGTTCTGGAACTTCGATGCACTATTCCAGCCGCAGGATCACCCTGCTAGGGAGATCCATGACACATTCTTCGTAAAAACAGATTTTCATGGAAGGGTTGGGAAGGAGCTACTTGATAGAGCTAAGAAAATACATGGGGAGGGATGGGGTTATGAGTGGAATCCTCTAAGAGCATTAAGACCGGTCTTAAGAACCCAGACGACGGCTGTATCAACACGTATAATATATATGAAGGGTGGTGGAGAGTATCGAGCCTTCACACTCGATAGAGTGTTTAGACCGGAGACCCTCGATGCTAAACATGCGATGGAGTTCTACCAGTTGGATGGGATAATTGTTGGTAGGAATATATCGTTTAAACACCTCCTAGCCTTCTTTAAGGAGTTTGCAGCTGCACTGGGTATTAGAAAGGTTTGGTTTAAGCCTGGATACTTCCCCTTCACAGAGCCCAGCGTTGAGGGCTTCATTAAGCATCCCCATCTTGGATGGATCGAGGTGTTTCCCGGTGGAGTATTTAGGCCGGAGGTTATGGAGATCCTTGGTGCTAAGGGGTATAGAGCTATAGCTTGGGGTATAGGTATAGATAGATTAGCTATGTCAGTTCTAGGCTTAGATGATATAAGGGATCTATTCAGTAGGGATCTATACTTCATCCGTAGACTACCAACCCCAATACTACCATACTTTACGAGTAGGATCAGTGGTAGGGATGTGGAGGTTGTCGATAAACCGGTTGAATAAAGGCTTCTAGGTGCTAACGTTTTGCCGCTAGTATACGTCTTAGACACCAGTGGTGTAACTGATCCAAGGCTTAGAGAAGTATTCAATGTCAAAACTCTAGATGGTGTTGTTAGAGAGTATGCCCGTCTACTGATCAGGGCCCATATAGTTTTACAGGCTGAGTTCTATACAACACCGAGCACGGCGATGGAGATGAGGGCTTTCATGGAGAGGAATGGTGTTGGTAGGGACGCTATAGACATGTTTATGGGAGCCATAGTGATCAGACCACCAGATCTATACACTACACATATACCGGCAATAGTTATGGGTGATTGGATAAGCGATATGCTTATGAGGATAACTAAGGGTTTAAGGGTTGCTGAAGAATCCCTACGTAGAGCTGCACGTAAAAGCTATGATGCCGGTACTAGAAGGGATAGATCTGGTTTTGAGGAGGCGGTTGCTAGGGAGATCCATGAGCTCCGCCAGAAGTATCGTGAAGCCACACGTAAGGGGGTTATCGATACTAGTATAGACTTCGACCTAGTGGTACTGGCTAAAGAGCTTGGAGGGGAGCTGGTAACAAATGATCAGGGGATTATGAAGCTATGTGATCAGCTAGGTGTGAAATATATTGAACCCCCAAGATTCATAAATAAACTAGTAATATTGATCAGGACTAAGACGGGAAGAATATGAAATGTATACAACACCACCAGCCACACTAACCAGATACTTCCTCTCCCACCTATTAATGATCATAGCTAATAAGCATATAAGCTATGATAAAGCCTTCAAACTAGTAATTAAAACACAGGATATACGTGGATGGGTTGTCCCCCTCCTATACAGGATAGGGTTTCATGTGGTAAACAATTACTATGGTATAAGATGGCTGGCTGCTAAGGAGGGTTATGGTGTTAAACCACCAGCCATAGCAGCATACTTCACAGCACTGGGGTTTAGTATTAAGAAGGTTAAGAGAATGTTGAAGGAAGAAGTTAAGGGTATGAGGACTTCCCGTAGACTAGCCCTCCTATATAGTTATCCAGAGTATGTTGTGGAGGATCTTTTGAGGTATCTGAGACCTAAAACAGTTGAAGAGATCCTTAAGAGCCTAAACAAGCGTAAGAGATGGCTTAGGATAAACACCTTAAAGACTAGTCTGGATAGAGCGTATAGATGCTTAGATGAGACGGGTGTGATCTATAAGGTTTATGAGGATCTGGAATACATGGTTTTTGTGGAGCATCCGAAATGGGATCCGATCTCACGTAATAGATGCGTTAGGGAGGGATACGTTATACCACAGGATCTGGCCAGTGCATATGTTGTTGAAGCCCTAGGACCCGTAAGGGATAAGACCCTTCTGGATGCATGTAGTGCTCCGGGGCTAAAACTTAGCCTAGCATATATGCTTACAGGTAATAGGCTTACAAGTTACTCAGTGGATATCTCCCGTAGAAGGATGAAGGCTCAGTTGATCCTAATGAAGAAGCTTGGAGTAGATACTAGTAGGATAGTATTCGTTGTTGGGGATAGTATACATATGGGTTATAATAGGGTTTTCGACTATGCATTAGTTGATGCACCATGCACTGGCTTAGGAGCTGTATACTCCGATCCAGCTGTTAAGATCTCTGCCGGTAGGAGGAGTAAGCTGGAATATTATCATAGTAAACAATACGATATACTCAAAAACACCCTAAGATACGCTAGGAGGATAGTATATGCTACATGTAGTATACACCCCTATGAGGGTGAACATGTTGTTGAGAAAATCATTGAGGAGGGATTGGCCGAACCGGTGGAACCCGGTGTAGAGCTTGAACCAGCCTATCCGAATACTAGGGTTCATAGGAAGACTTGGAGGATCTATCCCCATATATATGATAGTCAGGGATTCTATATAGCAGTCCTGGAGAGTAGGGTTGTTGAGGGATGAGGATTAGGGTAGTATATGGTGTTCATCCTAGTAGATGCTTCGGTCTAAGTCTAGGCATAGATCCGATACTCCCCCCTAAGAGGTGTATATATGACTGCATATATTGCCCAACGGGTAGAACGATCAGTAAGGATTCAACGCCGCAAATCCTAGTAACACCGGATAGAGTGATCGATGAACTGGGTAAATATATAGATGTTAACGGCTGCATATTCTCAAACATAATGATCTGGGGGAGTGGTGACCCCCTTCTAAACTATTATACACCACTAATAGCTTCAAGGATCAGAGACTTCATAGGGGAGAGAGGGTGTAGTGTATCTATAACTGTTAGAACCACGGGCTACATGTTATCTGAGGAATGGGCTCGTCAGATACTCCCATACGTTGATAGGGTATTGATACCTCTAGATGCAGGGGTTGATCTTAGGAGGACACTAAATGATCCATTAAAGGGATACACACTTATGAAGCTGGTTAAAATACTTAGAGAAATACCGAGGCAGTATAAGAGGATGATCTGGTATGAGATAAACTTGTTGAGAACGACAACATTCACCAATGCATCCCTATACAATATAGACGAGCTATTATCAGCCATTACAACATCCGGGATAACGAAGATTTATGTTAAAACAGTGGATAGACCGGGGAAGCAGACAAATATAAAACCCGTAAGGGGGAAGCAGATTATGAGGATCATTGAGAAACTCGAAAATGAAGGATTAAAAGTAGTCTTCTGTAGAAAACCCTCTATAGAGAATATCCTTATAGCGGATAATAGTGATGAAGCAATAATAAATCATCTACTTAGAAAACCGTTATCTAGCGATGAGATCAAGCAATTATATGGTTTAGAGGGATTGAGAACCGTTGAAAGACTTGTTGCTGGAAATGTTTTAAGAAAGATTACATGGAGTAACCGTGTATTCTTTATAGCTGGCGGAGGTTTAATCCAGTATATGGGTTGAACCGATACTATCTCCTAGTGATATAGTATACGATCGCTATTATGATAGCCATAGCTATAACTCCTTCCATGATCAACATGATGTTGAGCCTAGGAGTATATGATCCTGTTGTTCGTGGTAGTTTTATACCTTTAGTAGTTGATGTATTCAACTTTTCACCCGTGGTTGAGGTATATGTGTTTTGACTTGTTGTAGGAGTTGAGGTGGTTATTGTTGTTGTCATAGTATATGTAGTCGTATTCTGCACTATAGTAGTTGTTTCCTCTACAGGGATAGGTACACCCTTAAAACAGTACATGTAGAAGTCACGGCTCCCCATGAGGAACTCCGGTAATCCATCACCATCTACATCCGCGATGGCCGCTGAAGCCATTATTGGTCCTCCAGTATTATACATGTATTCTATCTCGCTGAATAACGTTGTTTCCAGTTTTACAGCGCTTATTACTAGGATCTCACCCCTCTCAGTCCCGACAATTATCTCGTTTATACCATCATTATCTATATCCGATATTATTGGTGATGAAGCATATATTTGAAGCTCTGTATAATTCCGTAGGATCTCGAGTTTTTTATCAAGCACATATAACCCCTCCATACTACCAACAACGATATCCTCAACACCGTCACCAGTTACATCTCCTATTGATGGTGAAGCTCCTACATCTTCAACTCCTAGATCCCTGCTATATAATATAGTTCCATTATTGACATCCAATATATAGATCCATCCATCACGGGATAGGAATATGGCATCTACATCTCCATTACCATATAGATCGGTAAGAACCGGTGGACCGACAAGATCCCTACCCGTATCAATCGAGTATACAATGGGTTTATTATCAGAATAATCTACGATGTGGAAATATGAGCCCTCAACACATGCAACCTCTAGAAGCCCATCACCATCAACATCCACAGCTGATAGTGTCGACACCGGTAGATCACCTACCTTAACCTTGTATTCTAACGCTCCATCACTAGATAATACATATATATAACCATCATTACTATTACCCAAAACCTCATATACTCCATCACCATCGAAATCCAACACTATAGGGTTGCCAGCGAACATCCTACCATTATAAACCCATTTAAGACTACCATCCCCTTCGAAACAATATATGTTCCCACCATGTCCATTAACCACGATCTCTAGCTCACCATCGTCATCCGGATCCCATACTGTTGGATCGGCGAAGCCTCCTCCAGTACCGTATTTCCACAGTATCGATCCGTTGACGGCATTTACAACGTAGAAGTATCCATCACATGAACTATAGGCTACCTCTAATACTCCATCATCGTTAAGATCGGCTATAACTGGTGAGGAGGCAACGCATAGATTAGCCTTAGTTTTCCAATAGACTGTATAGTCTATGAAGGTATATGATCTATCCGTTATCCGGTGAATATCTATAAAACCCTTACGATCATACTTATACTTATATGTAAACCATACAACCCTATGAGAAGCTTCTTGGTATAAGGATGTCAATGCATAACCAGTAAATGCAGCAATCACTGCTAGTAGAAGGGAGAAGACTATAAGTCTCTTCATCAATTATACCACCAATACTTTAACCGCTACCAGTTATCAGATATATAGTTTACCATCCCCTATACTAGTTATGGGGACTACACGATGAATCGTGAAATAGTTATCGAGGCTGAGGAGCTGGTTAAGAGGTATGGGAAAATATATGCTTTGAAGGGGGTATCCTTCAAGGTATATGGAGGTGAAATATATGGTTTACTAGGACCAAACGGTGCCGGTAAGACGACAACTATAAGGGCTATCGCCGGAGCATTAAAACCCAGCCAAGGATATGTTAGAGTATTCGGACTCGATAGCTTCAGGGATAAATACCATGTGAGGAAGAGAATAGGCGTTGTACCTGAACTTCCAAGCCTCTACCCGGAGCTTACAATATATGAAAACCTATACTTCATCGGTAGAATATATGGTTTAAATAGGGATCGTGTGAAGGAGAGGATAAGGGTAGTTTCAGAAAGGCTTGGGCTGGAAAAGATCCTACACTATAAGTATGGAAGGTTATCTAAGGGGTTTAAACGTAGGGTCGATATAGCTGCAGCACTAGTCCACGATCCAGATATACTCCTCCTAGATGAGCCTACAACTGGTCTAGATGTATTGGTTGCTTCAAGGCTTAGGGAGTTTATAGCTGAGCTTGGTAGGATGGGTAAGACCATTATACTATCATCACACTATATTGATGAAGCGATGAACCTATCAGATAGGGTCCTTCTACTGTATAATGGTGTGAAGATACTAGAGGATCAACCGGAGTATCTTAGGAGGATACTACAACTGGATAAACGTGTAAGGATCTATCTTTCACGTAGATTAGATGCTGGCGAAGCCAATATGGTTAGGAAGAGGCTTGAAGGGATAGATGGTATTGACAAGATCGATGTAAGGGATAGAATCGTAGAGCTCCACACAAAGAAACCTGTAGAGATTGTTAGAAGGGTTGAGGACTTACTCGTAGAGCTGGGTATTGGTATTAAGGATATAGATGTAATACCTCCATCATGGGAGGATATATTTAGGAAATTTGTGGAGGGGTATGAAGGGATCGGTGGAAAATGTGGTCCATGCCCCCTAGCAGGTGCTGGTTAGAAGTGGTGACGCGGTGATGAATAACTCGTTAATAATATTCTTGAAGGATGTTAGAGAATATTATTCTAAGGCCCCGGTTATAAGCTGGGGCATATTATTCCCTCTAACAGCTGTCGTATTGATGGGTTTAAGTATTGGATTGTATGGCGAGAACCGCTTGGTTCCCGGAATGTTCACCCTAAGCTTACTATTTGCATCTACAAGCATGGTCCAAGTAGCTATAAGTTTTGAAAAGATGAGTGGAACCTTCCAGAGGATCCTATTCCTACCATTAAGGGATATGGAGCTACTGATAGGTAAATCCCTAGGTGGGATCCTCTACGGGTTTATAGGTGTTGGTATTGCAGGCTTCACAGTATATTTCATAACTGGACATACTATCCTCTTAAGACCATGGTTTTTCATAGTTGGTGTATTGATTGGATCCCTAGTTTTTACATTTCTATGTCTAATCATAACATTGATCCTAGACCCTATCCCCGGTGTTGCCACCTTGAACATCGTTAGGTTTACAATGGTTTTCCTCGGAGGGATAATTTTTCCAAAGGTTATGATGCCTAAAATTCTACTGCCATTAACATATGCTCTCCCATCCGTGTATATCAACGAGATGATCAGGTTTGGACTATATAATACATGGGACTACATAGACCCCTACACATCGATCGCTATGTCACTAATATATTTAACTACACTATTCATTATCGCTAGGAGGATACTCGACAGAATACTATATCCCTAGTAGGGGGAATGCGGGGGTCTAATGCTTTCCTCTAACTCCTCGATACTCCTAGCCCTCTCCAATAATTTAAGCTTCTCATCGAGATCGGATATCTCACCCTCAATAAACTCAACCATCTCCATCCATATATTTTTTACTATGTTTTTCAAATATTCCATGATCTCATCATCGGTGAATCCATGAATAAATCTAATATAGTTATCCTTGTCAGAATAACCACTACACGTAACCTCGACAACTTTACCATCTCCAATAACGAATAGAGCTGTATATTGTCTTCCACACGAATATTCATACACATTATATACTACACCGATATCCTCGAGTATCTTCTTAAAATCATCGGGGCATAGAACCCTTAAGTCTCCATGGAACATATCTGATAAGTTTATAGTCTTAACCTTACCAGGCCTTAAACCCTTAGAATAGGTCTTTACAAATGGTTTCTCCATACCCATGGTTATCAGCCGAAGGGTTTTATCTCCGTAACACTTTTACTTATCATAACACAATCCATACATCCGAGACATATAGTATCTCTATGATAGAATACATCGACATCTTTCTTAAACTCCCTCTTACCGATCTTCAGCTTATCCTCAATTATACGTACAACTCTTAATAAATAACTTATATTCTCCACTAGATCGTCCCACTCCTCCCTCTTAACACAGAATTTAAATGCTAGACTAACATCTACAATATCATCTTCTCCAAGTATCAGCATGATCATAGCTGAGACTCTGTCGAAGGGGTATTTGATCTCATAGTATAGTGATTGAGCTATATCTTCGATCTCATTAATGATGCTCCATCCAGGCTCCTCAAATACAAATTCAACCTCGGGTCCTTCGCCAGCTATATATGACGACTCTAGATCTAACCCAGTATACTTCTCTACGAGATCACCTAGTAATTTCATCCTATTAATATCTCCGGGTAATGCTAGTAATCTAAGCTTTACACCCCCTTCACAGAGTACTTCCTCCTCCTCTTCGGCCTTAGCAGATCCCTCTTCAACTGGTCTGTCGCATTTTCCGTAGATTATTAGCATGGGATCTGTCCCCTTAAACCATTCATCCCCCTCAAGACTAACTAGTAGTTTAGCGTTTTCTCGAAGTATGTGGAGATATTTATTTATTATCTCTTCGTAGAGCATTTTCTCTAAAACCTCCCAGTTAGAATTCTATAGTCAAATGTTAGTAATATATCAACTTTTTTACCATATATTAACCCCCTATCGAGGGCTAGTCTCCAAGGAAGCTTTTTATCGAATGTTTCAAGTATATCTTCATAATCTACTATTTCACCATTAAACGATCTAATTATTCTCTCAACCCGGTCTATATAT
>JALVIT010000035.1 GCA_027028545.1 Desulfurococcales archaeon | reverse complement strand
GAGACTAGGAGGGCTGTATTCATAGTATCAGCGATCCTCGATAAATATGGCGGTGCAGCGATCCTAAACCCAGATCTAACGATATTCATAGCAACCGAATCAGCTGAGAAATTCCTACAGGCTAAGGAGTGGGGTGGTATCCTACTACTGGCTGAGGATCCTGTATATGTTACATCTATAACCAGTAAAATCAGGGAATTATATGATGGTAGTGTATCAATAATGTCCTTCTACGCAATAGCACAGATAGCATCATCGATAACAGGTGCTGTAAACTTCATGACCTTTGCAGCGAGTCTAGCAGCCTTCGCGGTGGCTGTAGCTGGTGTAGCGGCTACAATGATTACAAGCGTTATAGAGAGGACTAGAGAGATCGGGGTCCTAAAGGCTTTAGGATTCACAGATGGACAAGTACTAATACTAATACTATCCGAGGGGGTTATGATGAGCCTTATAGGAGGCTTAATAGGTATAACTGGTGGAGCACTTGGAGCACACGTAATGGCTTCAAGAGGGTTAACGATCAGGACTGGGATGTCCGAGATAGTAATAAGTGCACCACCAAACCTATCACCAACACTAATAGGTGTAACAGTCCTACTAACAATAATGATAGGAATACTCGGAAGCCTATTCCCAGCCTACCGAGCAGCAAAAATACCACCAGCGGTAGCATTAAGATATGAGTAGAGGAGAGGGATATAATATGGAGGGCATAGAACAAATCATAGGATTAGGGTTAAAGTCAGAGCATAAGCGGAACGGAGAAGACATAGTAGAAATAATTAGGAAAATCTATAGGATTTCTTCGGGGAAGATCTTTTTCGAATTTTAAAGCCGCCTTAGTTAAAGAACTGAATTAAAACTGATCTAGGGTGTTCCCCTTATATGTATGATGATATTAGAAGTTTTGTATATTCGTGTTTCGGATTCGTTATTATATCGTCTATCCCCCCCTCCTCAACTATTTCTCCCCTTCTAAGAACTATTGCTCGATCTGCTAGGTATTGGGCTACTGCTAGGTCGTGTGTTATTATTAGTAGTGTTAGCTTCTTATCCCGGTAGATCTTGTTTATGAGGTTTATTATTTGAGCCTGCATTGATACATCTAGTGCTGATGTTGGTTCATCTAGGATCAGTAGTTCCGGATCATGTATTATCGCTCTAGCTATGAGGACCCTTTGTTGCTGACCCCCGCTCAGCTGGTCGGGTATCTTTTCTAGAATATATGTTCCAAGCCCAACCTCCCTCAAAACGTTTCTAGCCTTCTCTAAGAAGGTATCCCACCCGATCCCCTGTGCTTCTAGTGGTTCGTATAATATGTCTTCAACCCTAAGCCTTGGATTAAGTGATCTACCCGGGTCCTGTGGTACATATCCTATCCTCCAATAGATCCTCCTCAACTCGTCTCCACTAACCCTATATATGTCTTTACCGAAGACTAGAACCCTACCCCTCCGGGGTTTTAATAGTCTTAACAACACCTTAATGATCGTTGTTTTACCAGCACCGCTCTCCCCAATGATCGCCAGCCTCTCACCCCTATGTAGTTTAAAGGATATGTTTCTGAGGACACCCATGTAGCTGGGCTTTATACTCCTAAATCTCCTTAGGACACTATAGCCTGCATAGACGTTCTCGAATACAACTATAGGCTCCATATCCGGGGAACCCTGGATCCTACCTATACATTGTTTCCTGTAGTTTAAATATTTCATATATTTTCCCGTTGAAGAATCTGGTTTTAATGCCTCTATCTCTAAGCCTCTTATCTATATCCTCTATCGATAG
>JALVIT010000034.1:13051-15665 GCA_027028545.1 Desulfurococcales archaeon | reverse complement strand
GGTGGTATGAGGAAGGAGAGGCCGAATAAGGGTCGTAGACCTAAACGTATGGGTGTATATGGCTATGCACCGGCTAAGAGTATTAGGTTGATCGCTGAGGAGAGGGCTGCCCGTAAATACCCCAACCTAGAAGTCCTAAACAGCTACTATGTGGGTGAGGATGGAAAATATAAATGGTATGAGGTAATACTCGTAGACCCCCATCACCCAGCGATATGTAATGATCCAGATATTAAATGGATATGTGAGAAACAGCATCGCGGCAGAGTATTCCGTGGATTGACAAGTGCTGGTAAGAAGATGAGGGGGTTGAGGAAGAGCCGTGGATTAAAATACACGATCAAGTATAAGTGGAAGAGGAAGCAGAGGGAGAGGATGCTTAGGAAGAGGCATGAAGCTAGTCGTGGAGCCCGTGAGCCATGGACTATAGCTGCTAGGAAGGCTGAAGAGTAGAAGCCATGAGGACTAGCATAAACGAGGTTATAATAACAACACACTGCCACGCTACAGAGGATTGTGGGAAGGTTTTACAAGCTGTTAAAAACCTCCTACCTAGGGAGATGCATAGTAGGATTAACCCTGTTATACAATCCTATCAGGGATATTATGGTAACCCTATAAAGATCATAACGATCACGCTCCGCGGAGAGAATGCTGAGAAACTACTAGACCATATAGGATCTAGGCTAAGCGATATGGACAAATCCATCCTAGACGTAAGCCTTGAGCTAAGATATGATAGGAGGAGTAATAAACTATATATCCGGTTCGATAAACAGCTGGCATACCGTGGAGAACAAGTGATTAGTGATACAGACGATATAATCAAGATAACTATATCCCTCAAAGGGCCGCATAGATTAGATATGGTTAGAGAACTCCTCAAAAAACATGGATTGGTTAGATAGGTTTTGAAGGGGGAATTCATAGATCTATGTATTGAGAAAATAGATGAACCTATGGCTAAACTACTAGTGTTAATGGGGTATAAAGCCGCCGCTGTATTAGAGTATGAGGAGAAGACTGGTAGGATAGATAAGTTATTCATTATACGCTGTAAACTCCTAAGAAGCAGGAAGGAGTCCTCGCTTCGGAAGGCTTTAAGGGGGATTAAGGGGGAGTATCCTATAGTGCTCGTGGAACCCATGGATATACAGTCTGCTAGGTTCGCTGGTAGGGATTCTAGGATTGATGGAATACTTATAGGTGAGGCATCCCTACGCGTTATTGATCGTGCACAGATCAGTTTGATGAAGCAATATTCTAAACCATTAATACTCCCAATGAAGATCTTTTACAACATGGATAGTAGGCGTAAAGCTATGGTTTATCGCCGGATAGCCTATGCTTATGATCGTGGCGTGAATATTATCCCGGTAAGCTATGCTTCGGAGATCTATGATATATTAATACCACAATCTATAACTAAGTTATTAGAACACTACTTCGGCATTAATAATAGATACTGGTTATACATGTTGACGAGTGGTGTAGGTGAAATACTCGTTAAGAATGGTGTTAGGGTTTGAACATATACGAGGCAATATCGATGATCTCCCTGGGATTATCGTTAGCATTAATACCTCTAATAATCCTAGTCTGGAAAAGGATAAACAGGGTTCACAGACTTCTAGGTGTAGCCTTAAAGCTTAAAGAACCACAGGCTTTAGAAAAGATTGGGAGGATTAGGAAGAGATACATAGTATTCTCAGTAGTCTCAGAGGGGAAACCCCTCACCCGTAAAGCTATTGAAGAGGGGATTAGGAGGGCTTTCAAAGAACTATATGGTGAGACGATCCTGGTCAGAGCCGATCCCCAGATAGTATATTATGAACCCAGTGTTAAGAGGGGGGTTATAAGGGTTGCACACCTATATAAAGACCAGATGATAGCACTACTTGGATCGATAAAAAATATAGATGATACCAAAGTACTAATAATACCAGTTAAGACAACCGGGACTATAAAGAAGGCCAGAAAAATACTATACATGATGCGGAGAGAACTACAAATATAAAAATAGGTTTCCAGAATATATTCTAGATAGATGATGAAGCCGCTCCAGAAGATATTGATGAAGAACTCGCGACGAACTGATCCATATTAACTACTCTTAACAGCCTTCAATATTTCCAACATCCTAAGATCGCTCTCAATCTTCTCTGCAGCCCTAAGAAAAGCCCTACGTTGCAACATAAAATACCATACAACAATCGAAGCAGTAAACCCATCAAGTAAAAGAATAACACTATACTGAATAGGATTATTACTCGTAAATGCAATGATTAGATCGAGAATATACATAGCTAAGAATAATAAAGCCCAATTTCTAGCTTCATTAGCCAACCTATTATATACGTTATATAAGTCATTATAAAAAATTAAGATCCTTTGGGTTATTAAAATCAAAATTAGGGTTTCGCCTATGAAACTCTTCTATTTTCCTCCTAATCTTTGAAGGATTAGAAAAAACATCCTTACCGGGATCATCACCAGTCATTAAATAAAAGATACCAACACCAAGAAGAAACACTATCACAAAAATGTTTTCACCTAAATAACGTGGTGTCTTTATTTTTGTTGGTTTAAAGTCTATAAACCCTTAAATATTATA
>JALVIT010000034.1:0-13041 GCA_027028545.1 Desulfurococcales archaeon | reverse complement strand
TAATAATACTGAGATGCGGGGGTGCCCGAGCCTGGTCAAAGGGGGCGGACTTAAGACCGGTGGATAGTCTGGGTGTCCGCCTGGGGGGAGATCCGCTGGCGTAGGCCTGCGTGGGTTCAAATCCCACCCCCCGCACTATTATTGATCAGTATTGATTCTGTGTTTCTTCATCCCTTTCCCTAGGTGGTCTTTGGTCGGACTCTTCATCATCTCTGTGTTTTCAAATAATCTTATTATTCCCTCATATAATATTACGGATATAGTATTTCAAGCACTGGGTTGACATGGTGGTATGGTATGGGTTTGGGTGTTCCAGCGGCTGCATATGATAGGGCTATAACGATATTCTCGCCGGATGGTAGGATCTATCAGGTTGAGTATGCTTTTGAGAGTGTTCGCCGTGGATGGACGACTCTCGGTGTTAGGAGTAGGGGTGGGGTTGTAGTTGTTGTTGAGAAGAAGAAGATATCGCCGCTGATTGATAGTAAAACAATACAGAAGATATTCAGGATCGACGACCATATAGGGGCTAGTTTCGCAGGTATAGCTAGTGATGGTAGGGTATTGGTTGATTATGCACGCATACTAGCTCTACAGCATAGATTCTACTATGATGAACCAATACCTGTAGAATACCTGGCTAAACAGGTCTGTGATATTAAGCAGGCCTATACACAGCATGCAGGTGTAAGACCGTTCGGTGTAGCAATAATATTTGCGGGTGTTGATGAGAACGGTTCACAGCTGATAATGACTGAGCCAAGCGGTAGATATCTAAGCTACTATGCTGTAGCAATCGGTGAGAAGAGCAATAATGTAACCGAGTACCTAGAGAAGAAGTACAAGTATGATATGGATATAGAGGAGACGATAAAGCTCGGTATAGAAGCTATAGCTAAGATAATCGAGGCAGGTCTAGAGAAGGGTAAGAAGGTTGAAGCGGAGAATCTAGAGGTTGGCTATATCAGTGTTGAGGAGAAGATATTTAAGATAATGAGCCAGGAGGAGATCGAGAAGTATTTAGAGCAGCTTAGGAGTGAGGGAAGGATTAAGTAGGTGTAATTAAAATACTTTGACTAACATGTTTCAAGACATGAATGAATAGCTGGAAATTATCCAATGTTTTTAACCCTTAGGGTTGATAAGTATGACTTCAAAACATGTAATAGCTAGATATGAGGTTAGGGGTCATAGATTCGAAATACTTGTAGACCCCGATCTAGCCCTGCAGTTGAAGGAGGGTAAAAATGTAAATATAGATGATGTCCTTGTAGGAGACTATGTCTATAAGGATGCTCGAAAGGGTTTAAAGGCTTCACCCGAAACCCTGAAAAAGGTTTTCGGAACAGACGATATTAAGAAGGTTGCTGTAGAGATTATAAAGCATGGTGAAATACAGCTTACAGCTGAGCAGAGGAGGAGGATCCTGGAGAATAAGAGAAGGCAGATAATAAACCTGGTAGCTAGAAACGTTATAGATCCTAAGACGAAGCTCCCAATACCTCCCAAAAGGATAGAGTTGGCGATGGAGCAGGCCCGTGTAACGATAGACCTATATAAGCCTCCGGAGGCTCAGATAGAGTCTATAGTTTCTAAATTGGCTAGGATAATACCTATAAAGATCGCTAAAGCATATGTATCTGTAAGGATCCCTGCACAGTATAGTGGTAAAGCATATAAGGTTTTACAGAGATTCGGCGAGATTAAGAAGAGTAGTTGGTTGAGGGATGGAAGCCTACTCGTAGAAATAGAGATCCCTGCAGGTATGCAGGAGGAGTTTATCGATAAACTAAACAAAATCACGCATGGATCGGTTAGTGTTAAGATACTCCATGTTAAATAGAGGATGACTAGTGGTGGATATGTATGAAGATGAAAATACTCGTAGCTAATAGACAGATAGTTAGACCGGGCGATGTATTAGCCATCATTGAGGGTTCACAGATAACCCCCAAATATCTGCCGGAGAAACACATCTATATACATGGTAATAGGGTTATGACGGATATTGTCGGATTAGTGAATATTAGTGATAACGAGATCCAGGTCATACCCCTTGAGGGTAAATATATTCCCAGAGTTGATGATGTAGTAATAGGTATGATCTCTGGTGTTGGCTTGACTAATTGGATAGTTGATATAAACTCACCCTACTCCGGAATACTGAATGCAAACGATGTTATAGAGAACTTCAACCCTATAACTATGAATCTCAGAGACTATCTAGATATAGGAGACTATATAATTGCTAAGATAATAGCCTTTGATAGGACAAGGGATCCATTACTAACCGTTAAGGGTAAGGGGCTTGGCAGGATCACTGAAGGGGTTGTTGTGAGGATCAAGCCTAGTAGGGTTCCAAGGGTTATTGGTAGGAAGGGTAGTATGTTGAATCTATTAACATCTATGACTGGATGCAATATAGTTGTTGGACAGAATGGATTAATATGGATTAAATGCCGTGATGAACAAAGACTTGAGGTATTAATTAGAGCTATACGTAGAATAGAGGCTAGATCACATATCCGCGGCTTAACAGAGGAGATACGTTTATTCCTTGAAAAAGAACTTGGTAGGAGGGGATAAATATGTTTGAGAAACCAGTCTTGATCCGAGAGGATGGTCTTAGACATGATGGACGTAGACCGGATGAGCTTAGACCAATAAAGATGGAGGTTGGAGTCCTCTACAACGCTGATGGATCAGCATATGTAGAGTACGGTGGGACGAAGGTATTGGCGGCAGTATATGGTCCGAGGGAGGTTCATCCCAGACACCTAGCATTACCCGATCGTGCATTGATTAGATGCCGTTACCACATGGCCCCATTCTCAACAAGCGATCGTAAGAGTCCTGCACCCTCGAGGCGTGAGATAGAGTTGTCTAAGGTTATACGTGAAGCACTCGAATCACTCGTATTCACGGACCTATATCCGAGAACAACGATCGATGTATTCATAGAGGTTTTACAGGCTGATGGTGGAACTAGAACGGCTGGATTAACGGCTGCATCACTAGCACTAGCCGATGCCGGCGTACCTATGAGGGATCTTGTTGCAGGTGTTGCCGTTGGTAAGGTTGGTGGTGTATTGGTGTTGGATATTGATGAGGTTGAGGACGAGTTTGGAGAAGCTGATATGCCTATAGGATATGCTGCCAGTATTGATGAGATAGTGTTGTTGCAGCTTAACGGTGTTTTAACACGTGAAGAATTTATTGAGGGTATAAGGCTCGCGAAGAAGGGGGCTGAGACGATCTATAAGATGATGAAGGAGACACTACATAGGAAGTATTTAAAGGTTTTGGAGGAGGTGTAGTGTAGTGAGTATAACACCCACGAAACAACCTGTAATTCCACGTATTAAGAAGGAGACTATTAGGAAGCTTCTACGCCGTGGAGAGAGGATCGATGGTAGGAGGTTTGAAGAATATAGACCGATAAAAGCATATATCAACGTTGTCCCAAAGGCTGAGGGTAGTGCTCTCGTAAGGCTTGGAAACACCATAGTCATGACAGGTGTAAAGCTCGAGGTTGGAACACCGTTCCCAGATCGCCCCGGTGAGGGTGTTCTACAGGTTAATGCCGAGTTCGTACCATTAGCATCTCCAACGTTTGAACCCGGTCCTCCAGACGAGTTTGCCATTGAGGCTGCCCGTGTCGTTGACCGATGTCTTAGAGAGCCTAAAGCTGTTAAACTCGATGAACTGGTCATTATACCGGGTAAGAAAGTTTGGCTAGTCTTCAACGATATATATCTACTAGACCATGATGGAAACATAATTGATGCAGGCATGATGTCTTCAATGCTGGCTCTAAATAATGCTAGAATACCCAGTATAGTATCTATTGAGGGGGACAATATAGTTATTGATAAGAAGGTTAAGGAGAAGCCACTCGGTATCAATGTTAATGTGGTAGCCGTAACGATCGGCTTGATAGACGAATACATACTCGTAGACCCAACACTTGAAGAGGAGCTAGTGCTTGACTCAAAAATAACAATAGGTATTGATGAAAATAATAGAGTTGTAGGTATACAGAAGACCGGTATGAGGGGTATAAAACCCTCAACATTGGAGAATATAGTAGATATTGCATTGAAGAAGGGTGTGGAGCTACATAGGGTGTTGGGGGAAGTATTAAATAACCCTCAACAATACTCTAAAACACTGGCTGAAATAATGAAGTGAGGGATAAAGCGATATGGGTAAGAGGACTAGAACCGTAGGTATTGCCGGTAGGTATGGTGCACGATACGGTTCAACCCTTCGTAAAAAGGTTAGAGATATACTTATGAAGAGATATGCACCACACATATGCCCATTCTGTGGACATAAGGGTACAGTATATAGGGTAAGCACCGGGATATGGGCATGCCGTAAATGCGGTGCTAAATGGGCTGGAGGAGCATATGTTCCAAGAACCGAGCTTAGCAGATACTTCCCGAAATATATTATACGGGAATAAGTTTTTCAAGCGTTGAAGATCCTTGAATATGATCCTCATAACTACATCCCATAAGCCAAGCCCTAGAACCAGATCATTTGTTAAAGATTTAGCCTCTATAATACCATACTCAAAAACGCTCACAAGGGGTAAGAAGACCCTAGATGAACTAGCCGTCGAAGCCCATAGATATAGATGCAAATACTTCATAGTTGTTGGTGAGAGGAGGGGTAATCCATCACTCATAAGGATCTATATGATTGATTATACGGGTAGATACCCTAAACCAGTCCATACTGCATCGATAATACTTCGGGGAGTGACACTGTCTAGGGAGAATCCAGAAGCCATAAAGACCTATGGCATAGAAACTATTGGACTGGACAATGAAAAATGCTTCAGCGATAGATGCTTCAAACTATTCGATACATTCTACCAGTTATTTAGAGATAGGGTATCCGATAAACCGGATATACTCCTACTATTCGAGGATAAAAAAGGGTATACACTAATTAAAGCAGTTAATAGACTCGGTAAACCCACAGGTCCATTAATAAGGGTTATTAGGGTGAAGATCGTTGCAGAATAAATATGTTTTAAGCCTAGATATAACGGGCTCTAAAGAACTGTTATCGGCTATATTTAAGAGCCTATATCCGGATGCCAAAACCCCTCCACCGGGCTGTGTGATCGATATAGTTATGGATAAGGGGGTTCACCTAGAGATAACGTGTAAACGCGTAAGTCTTTTAAGAGCATTATTTAATAGTTATTTCAGCATATTATCAATGTTGATACATGTATATGAGGGATTAGACTGATGAGTCAGCAGAGGATTCCTCCAGAAGCCCAAAAACTATTATCGGAGTATCAGGCTCTGAGGGATAACTATGTTAAACTAGATGCCGAGCTTAGATTGATTGATACAGAGCTTACAGAGATAGATAATGTGCTCGACACGTTGAAAAACACTGGTGAGGATGCTGAGATCTATAAGCTTATAGGACATGTTATGGTTAGGAAGAAGAAGGAGGATATTGTGAAGGAGTTGGAGGAGAGGAAGGAGCTGTTAAATATTAAGAGGGAGAAGTATAGGAATCAGCTGGGATTAATTGAGAAGAAGCTTAAAGAGCTTGAACAACAGATCAAAACAACCCTGGCTAAGTATGGGATAAGTATTGGCTAGGAAGATCAAGGTTTTAAACCTAGACCTCTCAAGGATTAATCCAGATGTTTTATCCAAGATCCTTGAAGGTGTTGAGGAGGAGGTTAAATCCTTCCTTAGAGATAGCCTCCCCTCTAAAAGCGATTATGACCTAGTATTATCCCTTGAGAATGATGGTGAAAGAATATTTTTCACAATAGATATAGGTGTTACAGGTGGCTACGGAGATATCGTTGATTACGATAGTATAGTTAGGGATGCGATCAATATTGCTAGAAGGAGGCTTGAAGAGGAACTTAAAAAGTATAGGAGAGGCTAGAAACCTAGTCTCTAGTCTTAGAGGATATAATATCATCCTAACAACGCATAAGAATGCTGACCCGGATGCATTAGCCTCCCTATTCGTGATGTATAATTTATTGGAGCTTCAGAAGAATAATGTATACATAGTTTTACCTGAGGGTTTGAATGAAGCTGCTAAGAGGGTTGTTGAGGGCTTTAGGATCGATATAGAGTTCCACGGGCCGGATACGATCCTATATGGACTATATACTTTATTCGATAAATGTATAATACTTGATACAAGTAGTTCATCACAGTTAGGGCCCCTCTACAGGATCATAGACCATATGGAGTCCATTGTTGTAGATCATCATAAATACGGTGATCTGGCAGGTAAAGCTGACATAGTATTAATAGATCCGGGTTCTAGGAGTAATTCGGAGCTAGTATACAAGCTTATAGAGGGGATCTATACCCTTAATAGTTTAGAATCAACCCTATTATTGACTGGTATAATATATGATACGCGGAGATTCATACACGTATCCCCTAGAACCTTCTATATAGTCTATAAACTACTGAGTTATGGTGGAGATTATAGTAGAGCTCTAGAGATCCTTAGGAGGGAGATGGATTATTCTGAGAAGATCGCTAGGCTTAAAGCCGCTCAGAGAATGGAGTTCGAGAAATGCAGCAACTACATAGTTGCTGTTACACATGTTGGTGCATTTGAATCTAGTGCTGCAAATGCATTGATCGAGCTAGGTGCTGATATTGCTATAGTTTACTCTATTAGGAAGAATAATATCCGTATAACACTACGCTCTAATAAGAGGTTTCATAGTGGGACCGGTATTAGTCTGGCTAGAGATATAGTTCCCCACATAGAGGATTTGATCAGGGGTATTGGCGGGGGTCATGATACTGCAGCTTCTATTGAGGGGGAGTATATACCTAGTGATATAGATAAAGCATTGTTTAAGATAATATGTGGTGTTCTCAAAAAATATTAGGGAAACTTTATAATGGTATACATGTATGTCTCCCTATTTGAGACTATGTATTTAATGGTGTTAAATAAGGGATTGAACCATGCCTAGATATAAGCAAACGGCTGAAATACTCAAAATTATGAATAATCTTGAACAGGTTAGAAATATCGGTATAACAGCACATGTAGACCATGGTAAGACCACTTTATCCGATAGCCTATTGGCAGCTGCAGGTATAATCTCCGAGAAGATCGCCGGTGAAGCATTAGCCTTAGATTATTTAGATGTTGAGCAGAAGAGGGGTATAACTGTAAAGTCTGCAAATATATCATTATACCACGAGTATAAGGGTAAACCATACGTTATCAACCTAATAGACACACCTGGACACGTAGACTTCTCAGCTAAGACTACTCGTGCGATGAGGGTTATTGATGGAGCTATACTAGTTGTTGATGCCGTTGAGGGTGTTATGACTCAGACTGAGATGTATCTACGAGCGGCTCTGGAGGAGAGGGTTAGACCGGTATTATTTATCAATAAGGTTGATAGATTGATCAAGGAGTTGAAGCTTACACCACAAGAGATCCAGCAGAGGTTTGTGCAGATCATTAAGGAGGTTAACCAGCTGATAGCTATGTATGCTGATAAAGAGTTTAGAGCTAAATGGCAGCTCGATCCTAGGAAGGGGCATGTAGCATTTGGATCTGCTAGGGATAGATGGGGTTTCACAGTACCCATGGCTGCCCAGAGGGGTATTAAGTTCAGCGATATAGTTGAGCTGTATAAGAAGGGTAGGGATGCACTACCGGAGCTTCAGAAACTAGCACCCCTACACGAAGCTATCCTTGACATGGTTGTGAAGTTTATACCTAATCCAAAGGAGGCTCAGAAGTATAGGATCCCTAAGATATGGCATGGGGATCTAAACTCAGAGATCGGTAAGGCTATGCTCGAAGCAGACCCGGATGGGCCGCTTGTAATGCTTGTAAACGATATACGTATAGATCCACATGCTGGACTAGTAGCTACCGGTAGGGTTTTCTCGGGTACATTGAGGGCTGGTGAAGAGGTCTGGCTCGTTAATGCACGTATGAAACAGAGGATCCTACAGGTATCACTATATATGGGTCCCTACCGTGAACTAGCCGACCAGATCTATGCCGGAAACATTGCTGCAGTACTTGGACTCGATAAGGCTCGTGCTGGTGAGACAGCTGTTGCTGTCGAGTATAGGGATGTTATGACTCCATTCGAGAAGCTACATATGATTAGTGAACCCGTAGTAACCGTTGCGATCGAGCCTAAGAATCCACGCGATCTACCAAAGCTTATCGAGGCTCTGCATAAGCTGAGCATTGAGGATCCAAGCCTCGTAGTCAAGATCAATGAGGAGACCGGAGAATACTTGTTGAGTGGTATGGGTCCTCTACATATAGAGATTGCCTTAACATTCTTGAAGGAGAATTATAGGTTGGAGGTTGAAGCATCCCCACCGATCATTGTTTATCGTGAGAGTATTCGTGATAAGAGCCGTGTATTCGAGGGTAAGTCTCCGAATAAGCATAATAAGCTATATATTAGTGTTGAGCCTCTGGATGATAAGACCATACAGTTGATACATGATGGTATTGTTACCGAGGATATGGATGCTAAACAGAGGGCTAAGATCCTACGTGAAGAGGCTGGATGGCCGACCGATCAGGCTAGGAGGATCTGGGCTATCGATGAAAACATAAACGTATTCGTAGACCTGACAACTGGTGTTCAGCATTTGAGGGAGGTTAAAGACACTATTATCCAGGGGTTCCGCCTAGCAATGGCTGAGGGCCCACTAGCTATGGAGCCTGTGCGTGGTGTTAAGGTTATACTTCATGACGCGATAATACATGAGGATCCAGCCCATCGCGGACCCGGTCAGCTATACCCAGCTGTCCGCAACGCTATATATGCTGGAATGCTCACAGCCCGTCCAACACTCCTAGAGCCTATTCAGAAGCTCGATATCAAGATACCTATAGAGTATCTTGGAAATGTTTCAACGATCATTACCAAGAAGCGTGGTAAGATACTACAGGTTACACAGCAGGGACCAGTAGCTAGGGTTATTGCCGAGATACCGGTTGCCGAAACCTTCGACCTGGCCGAGCAGATGCGCGGTGCTACAGCTGGTAAAGCTATATGGGGTCAGGAGTTTAGTAGATGGGCTCCGGTACCGGATTCGATGCTCATGGATCTTGTTAGGAAGATTAGGGAGCGTAAGGGATTAAAGCCTGAACCACCCAAGCCTGAAGACTTCATAGGATTCTAATTATAGATAATAAACATTTTCAACAATAATACTAGGCTTTATACCTAAACCCTTTCTCCTCGATAAGCATATATACGTTGCCACTCCATCTTACAGCATATCCAAGCCTCTCAAGACTTCTAAGGATCTTACCGGCGGTCTTAGGTGAAACACCGAGCTCATATGCGACCTCGTGAACACGTAGAAACCTTTTACCAGATTCTCTAAACCTTAATACGAGTAGTCTTAGATCAATTGTTACAGTAATGGTATTCTTAACACCCATAACCACACACCCCTCCACGCTGGCTCCACGATCAGTAATGTTACTTTATAAATAACGCCGAGACCAAGGTGAAAGTATTAGAAGGGGCTACATGGAGTAAAAATATAAAACCTAAATAGGTTATACACATTAGTGAGCCGGGGTAGCTCAGCCTGGTAGAGCGCCGGGCTGTTAACCGAAGAGACGGAAGCCTGGCTGGTGGCAGATACCCGGTGGTCCGGGGTTCGAATCCCCGCCCCGGCGTTCTAATCGATATTCTATATTTATTACATATAATGGGAATCCTAATAGAACAACTAATATATTATTCACCAAAATTTTTAAATAGTTTTTTGATTAGGAATAATAACAGAGGTGGTGTTATCCGCTTCATACTATTCACCACCTCTGTTATTATTCCTAATCCTCCTAGTAAGTCTCACTAATATGTCCTATGTAATAGGCGATAATGATTCACCGAATGATATATTTACAGAGGATGAACTGGATAAAACTGTTCTCATCTATGGTGGGGCATACTATGAATTCGTGCATCCAAATTCATGGACGCCAATATATGTGCGGTATACTCCATACGTGAATGGTAGGTATCTATTGGATGGTAAACAATATCGATATTATCCTATATCATTCTTTGTATATAATAGGTTAACATTCGATGAAGAAAATACTATGTTCAGCGAATTGATAGATTTAGCTTCTCCATTACTTGATAAATCACTATACTATGTAGAAGGCTACGACCAACCAGCAAAAATAGGTCCTATACTACTAGTCGATGTATTCCATGCCTACTCAAACGCTATACTGAACTCACCAGTCAACATGAGTAAAGTCTTCGAAAGATATGACGATAAATATAATAACTACAATACACGCTATAAGCCATTCGCTGAAACAATTAGTTACTATAATGATGCTTCATATAATAATGAAAGGGATCCTATAGCAGTATTAACTAATTTGTCTAGTATAGCGGTCTTCTATGTTCCCACAGACCCTAACCTAATTGCAACTATAGGATATGACCCTAGAAATAACATATACATAGTCTCTTCAGCATTACTATTATCAATACTAAATAACAATGATAAACTAGCAGAACTAGTTTATCTAAATCCCTTCAAATACATGTATATGTTCAATGAACGTAGAGGTGGTATGCCGGATATAGTAGTATTATTATCACCTGCAGCTGGTTTAACAGATGATGACTATAACTTTCTACAAAATATAGGGTACAAGAGGCATGGAGGATGGATCTCACTTCCCGAGCTATTCCGTAGAATGGGGGCTAAAGTAGTCGTAGGGGTAAAAATAGTACCAGACACATTTAAATACATAAAGATAGAGACTGGAAATAATAAGGCTAAATACATAGATACACAATCAGTGTTTCCATACATAGCCCGTCCATGGCTCGAGAACTTCTTAGATTATCTATCAGATGGATATACAGTAAAAGAAGCAGCAATACAAGCTGTAAAACATATGGAATACCATCAAGGTGAGATATTCTATACATGGCATCACTACATGCAATCATTACTTAGTTCATCAGACATAGTCAAAGAAATACCTAACCTGATACAGACCCTTATAGAAAATGTTAAAAAGGCTGGCAAAATAAGTGCGTTAATAGATATATTAATCAATGTTATGTTCATGATTCCCACTAGAATAAATGATTTAATGTATCCCAAAGAAGTTACTAAGATATTAAAAGACTATTATAATTTTGTATTTGAAGCTGAGAAGAACTTCATTGAGAAATATTATGATAAAAGTGTAAGTGGGATACCAAACATTGTAGTGTATCAACTTAGATACATTCTAAGATCCTTTATAATAAATAATAGCGATATAATGAGTAAAATACTGTTTCATATTAGTCCATTTACACATCCACTGAGTGTAACGATATATGGCTGGGAAGACTATAAATTAGGTGCTGTTCAATCACCATCTTCTGGAGATGGAGATGGGGAGCATTTCATCTTATAAAACTAATTATTTTTAGCAAATAAAATATTTTATTTTGAAAAATATAGCTCGTAATAGGGATGGGAACATGGATGTAAAAGATAAGAAGCATATGAAAATTGCTATTATAATTGTAATAATTATACTTCTAAGTTTATATGGGTATATGTATGTATCAAAGCTGACACGAAAGATAACATATCCTAGTTATAAACCGTTTATAAGGAAAACATATAATGAATCAGAATTTCCGATAAACTTTGAGAAAGCTGAAGAATTAGCACTTAACTATGTAGAGAAATACACCCATGTTCCTAAAGATGAATTAGTAGTTGCAAAAATTAGTGGAGGGTATCCTATAATTAAATTCAGGGAGGGAACTATCATACTTTATATTAACATTACAGAAGGCAGTTTATCTAAAAGGTTTGGCTATGTATTTATATCGGCAACATCTGGAAGATTACTCACATTATTGATAACCAATAACGATTATATAAGTTCATGCAATGACGTGATTTTAAGCAAAGAAAGAGCTAGAAGCTTGATAATTGATCTTTTCAAAGAATTAGGATACAGTATTGGTAATGGACTGGATATAATTATTAAAGATGTTAAACCTTTCGGACACGTAACAGATATAGATTATGTCTTAACAGTATATGGACACGAAATTATAACTGAGGGTCTAGGGGAGACCTATTGGGGTGAACGCAGTGGAGGAATAATATCGATTTGTAGAATAGGAGATGAGATAAACTATGTAAATATCGATGTTGCAATAGAGATTGAAATGTTTGAACAAGGGCTTTTCGTGAAGGTCGATAATCCCCCTATTTCTAAGGATGAAGCATTATCTAAGGCTCTAGATTATATAAAGTCTGAGGGTGTAGTTGAGGAGTACAACTATATCTATAAGGGTGTATACTGGGTTATACTTAAGAACAAGACTTATCCTCATAGGCTTGTATACCAGCCTGTCCCCCATTTAGCACATTATTTCATCATAAATGTAGTTTTCCGCGGTGTCGGACAGGAACAATATAAATTAATGGTGGATGCTATAACTGGAGAAATTTTAGGAGGCTGATCGATAACTATGTATAGATATAATCTAGCTAGGAACATATCGTTGTTTTTAACAGTGATCTTGGTATTAGTTAGCATTTTTCCAGCACCCATAGTATATGGCTTCGGGCTGGGAGGATTAACCACCTATAAATATAAGATAGAGAGTTATCCTTCATATGGATCATACACTATATTAGATACATCAAAGTTTATACAAGATAAAAAGATCTTATTATTCCCTGTAAGGCCTCAATATATTATGGAGAACAACTACGGATGCATATATGTATACTATCTCCTCGAGGATAAGAGCGATTGTCTATTCTTCATGAATTCTGCACCACTTCAGGTTTATAGGTTTTATGATAAAATAATTATAGTATCTGAACTGTATACTAGCACTAATCAGATATTTCCATCATTAAATGGTATGAGTATATATGTATTAAACATGAATGATTTCTCCATTATTTCTAAGGAAAATATAATAGTTAAGGGAATAACCGCTTTTACACCATATAAAGA
>JALVIT010000033.1 GCA_027028545.1 Desulfurococcales archaeon | reverse complement strand
GCATATAAGCTCTCGGAGGAGGAGTTGAAGAGGAGGGGGTATAAACAACTACCCAGAAGCCTCGATGAGGCTCTAGACGAGCTGGAGAGTGATCATGAATATTTGAAGCCAGTATTCAGTGAGGAGTTGATCGAGTCATATATTGAGCTTAAGAGGAAGGAGTCTAGAGAGCTGCAGGCAATACCAACACCATCAGAGTATGCCTATTACATATACTGGTAGGTAGCATAAATATTTCCTTAAGAATAATTTATTTTCAGAGACAACCCATTCCTAACCTATAGGGAATCTATAAACCCTATAGGGGGATCAGGTATCGGGGTATATGAGGTTAAATCACGTAAGGGATTGATCAGGGTTAAATGTACAGCTAATAATGACAGGATAGAAGAGATAGAGATAACTGGTGATTTCTTCATCTATCCCGAAGATGGTCTCTGGATAATTGAGGAGGGTTTAAGAAATACCAGGCTAGATAAGGGGGAGATTAAGAAGACCTTATCAATGATCATCGATCAACACAATATAGAGCTTATTGGCTCAAAAATAGAAGACTTTATTGAAGCAATATATTGTGCATGTAGTGGGGTATGTGGTGATTAGATATGCCTAATAGGTTAAGGATTCTACTATTTGAAACACCACACGACCCATACTATAACTTAGCCTTCGAAGAAGCACTGCTCCATATATACTCCAGGCTGAATATAGATGAACCCCTTCTACGAATATGGCGTAATGCTAATGCAGTCGTAATAGGATATTTCCAGAAGGCTGAAGAGGAGGTTATAATAGACTATGCTGAAAGCATAGGTGCAGAGATTGTCCGTAGATTCACGGGTGGAGGGGCAGTATACCATGACCTAGGGAATATAAACTATGCCGTGATCGCTAAGAGGAGTGTGGGAGATGTAAAGGAGATATACGACTACTTGATCAAGGGTATACTATACGCCCTCGAACTATTCGATCTAAAACCCAGGCTTGAGAACATAAACGATATAGTTGTAGCCGATAGGAAGATCTCTGGAACAGCAGCTACTAAACGGGGAGACATTATATTCCTCCATGGATCACTACTAGTATCAACTGATCTAAATAAGCTATCAAGGGTTCTAAAGGTTTCTAGGAAGAAGCTTATGGATAAGAAGATTAGCTCGGTCAAGTATAGAGTTACACTATTGGAAAATGTTTTAGGAAGGAGTGTCAGGTACTGGGAGGTTATAGATAAGCTTGTCAAAGGCTATTCAAAACTATTTAATGCTGATCCATACTATGACCTACCCTCCAATATAGAGTTTAGGGTGGCAAATATGTTATATAGAGGGAAATATGTTAGAAGGGAGTGGAATATAGAGCGTAGATCGGTTATGTATTATAAGGAGATTTATAGGGAGATCGATAATGTTTTGAATAGTTATAAAAAGAATACATAACTGATTTAATGCTTCCCGCTCTTAATCTTCTCAACATATTGTTCAGGTGTTAGTAGCTTATCGTATTCACCTGGATCAGATGGTTCTATTATAGCGATCCATCCTTTCCCGTATGGGTCGATATTTAATAGCTCGGGTTGTTCAAGCAGGTCCTCATTAACCTCAACAATTTCCCCAGATACTGGAGCGTAGTAGTCTGATGTTGCTTTAACCGATTCAACAACCCCTAATGATTCACCCTTAGAAACCTTCGCACCAGTCTCCGGTAGTTCTACGCCGACTATATCCCTCAATTGTTTCTGTGCATAATCTGTTATCCCCATAACTATTCTTCCATCATCCCTCTTCATAGCCCATTCATCGGTCTCCGTATACCTTCT
>JALVIT010000032.1 GCA_027028545.1 Desulfurococcales archaeon | reverse complement strand
CAACTTAGACCTCATCGGGTTTTGGAGGTGTAACCCTCCTCTGACCCTGATACTTACCCCTATAAGGTCTATACACTGGGCTACTGGTCCTAGCGAATATTACGTGTAGAAACCTCTGCTCCGGATAGATCTTTACGGGTAGGCTTCCACCGATCAACTCTATCGTAACATTACCCTTAAACCCAGCATCGATTATTGTGGGTGGAATGTAGAGCCCATATCTAGCGAATGTGCTCCGTAGGTTTACAAAGGCTATTAGGTCATGGGGCATCTCGATCCATTCATATGTTGTAGCTAGTATATGTTCTAGGGGTTGTATCGTGAACCCCCTATCTTTACCAGTTTCAACACATTCCAATAGGTTCTCTACAGTGTCTCGCCGTGTATCAACTACTACCCCCCTATCTCTACGGAATCTGCAGAATTGGTATCCGAATCTTAGATCGACACCGTTCTCCCTAATCGTGTCGTCGAATAATGGATCTATTATGAGGAGCTTCTTCTCAATATAAACCCTAATATCCCAATCACTCAAGATCACTCCGACCACCCATTAGGCTCCACGGATCCCTACTAGCATGTAATAAACAGTTTCTGATCCCGCTACGTGGAACAAGCTCCGGGCATCTCTCGATCGTGAAGTTGCATCTACCATTAATTAGATCCTCTAATCCACAGGGCTCTCCTCTAACCCTATTCTCGTTCAATACACATCTTGGACCGGTGTATTTGAATAGTGTTGGATGGATCTCTGCTAGTATTCTCCATAATCTCCATGCTATGTATCTGATCTCCCATTGTGCATGGCTACACATTCTTAGGGGTAGGAAGTTCTCTATGAGTTCCCGTGCATTCATCGAGACCAGGATCTTTGTCTTAACTGCTTGGGGTAGGATGAATCTAGCGTCTTCATAGGGTATGCCTAAACCTAGGAGTCTATAGTATGATGCTATTGATTCTAGGAGTTTCTCCATAAACCCCTTATCCCCCCTACCTATTATTGTCGGCGGTATTATGAATGCCTCCCCCACTATATCTAGTAGTTCTTCAAAGCCTGGATCCATGTCGAGGTATTTCATTATAGCCGTGCTGTATTCTAGATAGTCTCTCCTACCCCCTGGTTTATCCAGTATATCTATGTCTATTTTTTCACCGATCATCCTGACCATTCTCCTAAGGTATTTATCACTATATCTCTGACTCAACTGTGTGTAGCTAGCTATCCTATGCCTCACCAATTGATGACTGGCTACACGGCTACATGTTACTTCGAATATGTATATGCTGTGTTCGAGGGGTGATCCGTGCCCCCTTCTAACAAGTTCCTTGATCCATATATTTATCTTCTCGTGTGTCATCCTATCATATATCTCTTGGAACTCTTTGGGTGATAATGTGAGTTTTCCGGCTGATGCTATTATTCTTGGAGCGTTTCCTATATATTGTATGAGTTTAACCCTGGGTTTCACCTTTTCAATATTCAGTATCTTCTGCATTCTGCATCATCTATCCTAGGCTTAAAGTCTTCCTAACAATTATCTTATCTACCCCCAGTTTCTTGAAAACCCCAGCGACTCTATCGAGTTCATCCTCTCCGGGGTCGCAGTATTCTCTACACCATTCCTCGTTTCTCGGTGTGGTTATTGGTGGTCCTAGGAGTGGTTGTATTATGATGTAGAACCTGCTATGCTTCTCCAATTGCTTGATCGCCTGACCACCATATTTCACATATTCATCTAGGTCTATCCCCTTCGCTACCGGGATTCGTAGTTCTAATGGAGTGTTGTATTCTGCTACTAGACTTAGTGTTTTGAGGTATAGCCTCCATAGTTTCCCGGCGATGTTTTCCGAGTATCCGTAGAGTAGATGGTATGGTATTTTTAGATCCGTTGCTAGGTGGTCTACGAGGTTTTCCCCGAGGATTTTCTCTAAGGGCTTGTATAGTGTGAAGTTTGTATTTATACTAGTATCCACCCCTATACTATCTCTAACATATGTGAGTAGCTCCATTAAACCCCTATACTGTGTTAATGGTTCTCCACCTGTTATGTGGAGGTAGTCTATTAGGGGTTTAGCCGATCCAAGATCTTCAAGTAGTTTTCCCACATCTATTCTATGGCATAGATGTATATCGTTTATGGCTAGCCTCCAGTTATGGCAGAAGGGACATCTTAGGTTACATCCACATAGCCATAGGGTGAATGTAACCGAGTTATAGACATCAACCATACTGACCGGTTTCCACCCACTACCTATAAGTTTAACCCTTCCCAGCTTTCCACGGGTTTCCGGTACTGTGATGGTCAATACCTATACACACCGCGAATACATTATTGAGAGAGGGGGGTTTCGGGATCTATGATTTATTGCTTGTAGTGTTTGCGTGTCCAGAACTCCTTCCTTCTATATGGGTTCCAGTTTTTGAGGGGGCGGTAATATCCTATGATCCTACTCCAGATCTCCACGTCTTCGCTTCCACATCTTGGGCATCTACGGTATAGTCCGGTGAATGTTCTACCGCATCTATTGCAGTGTGTTATTGCTGGTGTGTAGCTCCAGTATACTAGGTCTGTCTGTATGAGTCTCTTGGTTAGTTTTGCCAGTGCTTCCGGATCTGGTTCTTCCCCCAAAAATATATGCATCATTACTCCTCCGGTGAAATATTTCTGAACCATAGACTCGATCTCAATCCTCTCAGGCAGGTCTATCGCTCCATAGTATGGTGCTATGCTTGTAGAATATATCGGGTTTTCAGGATCGCTTAGATACTCTAACACATGGGGGTATTTCCGGACATCCTTTAATGCTAGTTTTGCGGCTGCCGATTCTCCCGGTACCTCTTCTACGTTCCATGGTGTTCCTGTTTCCTTCATCCATCTACGAGCATGCTCTACAGCGTATTCAACCATTCTCCTCATAACATTTGCAGCTCTAAGCCAATCCCTACGTGAACCTTCGAACCATAGGTTGGGTTCTTGTAGGTATATCGCTGCAGCTTCGGGTAGTCCTAGTATGCCGATTGTGTTGAAGTGTGATCCTGGGAATTCCTTTAGGTATTCCCTTATCATCGAGTACATTCCCGGGTATTTAGCCATTAGGTCTAGGTATCTCTTTCTAAACCATTCCTCGCTTATCCTGACTAGTTTCAACACCTCACTATATATCTCCCAGAACCTGGTATCGTCTCCGCCTGCTTCCAATGCTATCCTTGGTAGGTTTACTGTGGTGACATTGACCGACCCGGTTATGTCTGGCATAGCCCATAGTCCTCCGAATCTCTGCTTCTCTATCTTCTTAAGCCCCTCCTCCCTCTGCTCCTCGATATCCTTCTTCAAGCTGAATCCATAGCCTAGCCCCTTAGGCTTTGAGCTGTATGCGTATAATAGCTCGTTTTTGTCTATATTTATCCTGCAGCACATTGCAAAGCTAGCATCCGGATCAACTACTCTAGTATTCAGCCAGTAGAAGCTTCCCCGGTGGGTTGCAGTCTTGAATACTGCCTTGTATATTTCCGGGTCATTCCAGATCATTTTTGCTGTTGTCATTAGTGTTGGTATTGGGAATGTGAATGGTTGTCCATGCATATCCCCCTCGTATAGGTTTTGTATTAGTGCTAGTAGGAAGGTTTTAGCCTCCTCCCAGTAATCCCCCAGGGGCTCCGTCTTCCTCCCATCATATATCGCGTAGTCTCCATCGAGCATCTTCTTCGGTGCATCCAGTGTTACCGTGAAGTTTGTGAATGCAGTTTGTAAACCAACCCTTGTTGGATAGTTTAGGTTGAATAGTAGGCGTTGGATCTGTTGTTTAACCTGTTTGAATGATAGTTTGTCTCTACGTATGAATGGTCCGGAGTACCATTCTACGCTTGAGAATGCTTGTGCTCCTGTGAAGTAGTGTTGTAGTGTTATTAGGTAGTTTGCTATGTGGTCTACGTATGTGTCGAAGTGTCTAGCCGGTCTCGAGATCACCGTTGGTGTCTTCAACCCCTTCTCCAGTAGTCTAGCTATGCTATGCCCCGTGCAGTATGGTATGTATATGCTGTATGGTAGCTTGTGGACGTATATATAGCCTTCACGATGCGCTTCCAATACTTTGCGGGGTAGTAGGTTTAGCAGTATCTTATTCATATACTCCTCCAATAGGTAGCTGAAGAAGCTTGTAGGACCCATGTAGCGGTTTGCATTCTCATTAACATCTAGACTATTCCACCGAGCAAACCTCTGGATCGGATCCTCGATATGGATGAGTTTCTCCAAGAGGGAATGCACCATAATAGTATAATAGGCTATATATAAAATGTCCCCGGTATTACCATTTAATAACCACGGTTATGAATAGGCAAAAGAAACTACAGGTTAAACATCATGTTGTACTATGAAGCTTTATAGGATATAATAGCCCATAATATATCAAAATATAAGAATTTAAAGATGGAGGATAAAAAGTAAAGGATCTAGGGGAAGAATATGGGAGATATATTTGAATGGTTTTTTGATGGTAAGGTGTTGGAGGCGTATAATACCCGGGTGAGGAGTGGGAGTCAGAGAATATATGAGGTGCATGTGCTCGACCTGGTTATTGATGAAGAGACGGGGGATATAGTAGAGATACGTATTGATCCAGGAAAGTATGAAGCACCACAGCTAATAGAGTATCTTAGAGAAAGGAAGCTCTTAAAATAACCCTAACATGTTGAAGGGGAGGATAGAGGTTATTTTATATGAGCCGCCGCCGGGATTCGAACCCGGGACCTCTGCCTTACCAGGGCAGCGCTCTACCGGCTGAGCTACGGCGGCTTATCTATTCATTTTTATCAGTATTGTGTTCTGGTTTATAAGTGTTCTTTAAGGGATGTATAGGGTTTTCCATTTTTAGATCTTTGATGCTAGTTCATAGTATTTCTTGATCGTGTCCTTGAAGGTTTCCATGTCTAGTTTTAGAGCCATGTATAGCCTATTAACCCTTGGGACGATTGCTATATGTTTGACTTGTAAGGGGTTTTCGAGGTTTTTCAGATAATTTAATAGTTTCTCTGCTAACCCCCTATTATTGTATACTAGGTAGTAGTCCTTTGAACCGATCTTTATCCTCTCGATCCTCATCTTCTCGATATTCCTTATAGTATGCTTTATCCCCAATCTATAGAATCCCCTAGCTATGACGTGTGCTTCTCCGGGGAATTTCTTAGCCTTATTGTAGTTAACTATAATATATGCTCGATCGAATCTTGAAGTTATCTTGGCTATCGGTGCATATAGTAGGCTTTGACGCGGGAATAGTAGTATTACCGCTTCAACGTTTTTGATTATTGGATTATCTATTTTGAATGATGCTGAATATCCAATGTATATGCCTATAACTGTATAGTTTTTATCACGTGGCTTAAATACGTCCTCCAATATCTTGATCGATTCCTCAAGTATCCTGAGATTCTTCTTCCTACCACGATAGAACTGCATCATAGATACAGCTGCTATAAGCACTAGACCCATGAATAATATGAAGATTAGTTGTGGTGTTAATGCTTCATCCATATATCTACTCCCCAATTTAATCCATTCCACGTATAAACTCTACTATCTTAGATAATTCTTCCAACCCCCTAGGCTCCCTCTCCATATATGGTAC
>JALVIT010000031.1 GCA_027028545.1 Desulfurococcales archaeon | reverse complement strand
CTTTAATATACTCGTATCTCCACGGATTCCATAAGATCTTAAATTGGTGAACCATTATCCATCTCCACCATCTAAACCCTTAATACATTGATTACCGCATTCTAAAACCACTATATATGGGTGATTATCTAGTAATTCTTTAATCCTATAATATTCTCCATCCCAATATATTCTAATTAACGATCCACCGCATAGGGTTATTTCAGCCTCTCTGATCCTAATGTATAATCCGCTTAACCGGTCGAAGCTCTTCCTCCAAATATATGATACTTTGGGTTTACATGGTGTTACTACATATAATGTTTTGCCCTGCTTCATAACTATGAATACATAAAAATCTCCTATCCTAGAATAGATTATAGTCTTGATAAGTGTTTTTAAATTCCTTGATTTCCTAGATAGATTTATGGCGGGCATTGGTGATCATCTTGAACTGGTATAGTATCGTAATGATCGTTAAGATTATTTATGCATTTATGATCTTAGGTTACTTCTCAATACTTGATATCAAGTATAGGGATATACCGGATAGGCTTATATGGTCTTCACTTGGTTTAAGCATATTATTCCTACTAATTAGTATACCATATTACATTGTCTATGTTAAGATGTTAAATACAATTATATTCTTAACAACTATCCTGGTTGAAGGGCTTATTGTAAGTATGCTTATACTACTATACTTCTACGATCTGATTGGGGGCGCTGATGTAGTCGTTATATCTGAGCTTCTCCTACTATTCCCACTATGTGATCTATATGGATATACTGTTTTGAGATATGAATGCATACTCCATATTCCGCCTGTACTTATTGCTTTGATCTATGCATCTATATCGTTCGTTGTGATCTTCCCGGTGAAGGCATTAATAACTCTCATAAAATATCGTAGATTTATCCCTAGGGATCTATCCCTCTCTAAAAAAATCATATTAGTTTTCACGGGAACCGTTGTACCCGTTAGCAGATATCTTGGTATGAAGCACTATTATCCACTAACAGTTTTCAATGTAGTGGATGGTAGGGTTGTGAAGGGGTTTAGGTCGACATTTAATATTAGTGAGGATTACTGGATTCACCAGGAGAGGTTGAAGAAGCTTATCGATGAAAAACTTATAAGCCCCGACGAGCCAATATGGGTTACCTATGGTATACCGTTTATTGTTCCACTACTAATAGGCTATACAATACTGATATTGATGGGAGACTCTATATTCCTCTGGGCTATGGGTATCTGCTAGATAGAAACCATTCTACTCCTCTACGTCTCTAATACCCTCATCGGTTATTAGGAATACCGCTTCACCCTCCGGTAGGTGTGGTGCATCAACGATCCTAGCGATCCTCTTATTACCCTTAGCCTTCCTCAGCTGAACCCTTATACCCGGTGTATGGGCTAATACGTGTCCACCCACGGCTTGTGTTGGGTCTCCATAGAATACGTCTGGACGGGCCATAACCTGGTTTGTAACTACGACGGCTATATTGTATGCTTCAGCTAGTCTTACCAACTGGTGTAGATGCATATTCAGCTTCTGCTGCCTCTCAGCTAGGTGTTCTCTACCCGGATACTCCGCTCTGAAATGACCGGTTACAGAGTCTACAACTACCAGTTTCACATCGTGTTCGGGGACGAATCTGAATAGCTCCTCAACTATAGCAATTTGGTGATCACTGTTATAGGCTCTCTGATAATATATGTTCTCCTCGACAACGTCGGGATCGAGTCCAAGGGCTCTAGCCATAGCTTCAATCCTCTCCCATCTAAACGTACCCTCAGTATCTATATAGACCGCTTTACCATTCAAACCACCCCTCTCCGGAGGTAGCTGTACATTCACACTTAACTGG
>JALVIT010000030.1 GCA_027028545.1 Desulfurococcales archaeon | reverse complement strand
TTATTACCGATACCGATGCAAAAATAATAATCCTAGACCACCACATAGTAAGAGATAAAAAATTCAAGGAGAAGATCAAGGAACTAGCCGAGCTAGCCGAACAGCATGGGAAGAAACTGGTAACAGCAGCGGAATACTACGGTTTAGAAAACCTAACACTAGAAGCCTGGAGGAAGGAGTTACATCAAGGTAAGATAAAGGTAGACGTTGACAGTTACTTTAAGAAATTACTGGAGAAGATCAGGTTCTAGGACTTACAGACCAGTGTTTCTTCAGTATCCACCATAGCAGTACTATAGTAAAAATCCCTAACCCTAATAAGAGGACAAGGAGTAACGCCATAACTGTGTAACCACCCGCATGCTGTTCCGGGGGTTTAGTGGTGTTGGTACTAGATGTATTCATCTGGGCAGATGATATGGTGAAAGATCTAGTTATACTCCCCACATGTCCATGTTTATCTCTAGCAGTAATGGTTAGAGTGTAAATCCCCGGCTTTAATGATAGCCTAATACTGCCCATTGAACTTATATGATATTTAACGCTAATAGGGCCCTTCAGCACTATCTCGGCTGATCTAACTCCGGAATAGTCTGAAATATTCCATTTAATAACCAGGGTGCTATTAGGGTAAATATTAACTATTGCATTAATTATTGGGGGATTAACATCGATTATTAACGTTATATTCGAAGCTACTAGTACTGACTCGTCATGTATAAGTCTTATATAAAGATTGTATTCGCCGTCGCTTAAATCACTAGTATTAATCTTAATACTATAAATCACTCCGTAATAATGATTTAAGCTTCTATTAATTAATAAGTTGTTGTTGAAAAGTACTTCTATTATAGAAGAAACGTTTTGCACTATAAGCAGTTTATATAGGCATTCGCCGGATAAGCATATTGTATTATTCCCAGTAAGCCATATTACAAGGGGCTTATTATCTACCTCGACTAGTTGAGTATAGTTCTTCCATGAATACTCGATAAGCATAATATTAGATTTCGAGAATAGTAGCGTATGAGGACCAATCCATGATATATTGTTAGCGCCTCTATCTAATCGTAGTGGTATTTTAGAATCCACCCACACAGGTGTGTCATTATAGACGAACACGTAGCCTATAATATAGTCCCTCAGAGAGTTGTTAAGACTCGTATTACTGTAAATAATTGCATATAGTAATGGGAATACGGTTTCGTTAAGGATAATACTTCGAAGCTCAACTCTTTGTAGATTCGGCATGGTAAGCTGGGCATGACTAGTTATAGTAATAGCTTCCCTCTGAGGTATTAGTTCTAAATGTCTCTCCGTAGTATTCTTTATCATGTATCTACCATTAGTGATCCATGCATTACCGTGTTCATTAATCCACTCAGCCGTATTGTTGAGTGAGTCCATCCATTCATTTATTCCTAAGAGTGTTTTTTCGCCAATAGTGAAGAGGCCCTTATATTCTTCATATGTACTAGGTGTATTGATCCCATCAATTAGTTCCGCTAACTTAGCAGCGTCCATATTCGATAGGAGATTTGCAGTTATAGGTGAGAAGCGGGGGATTATTTCGGATGGTTTATCGTAAAGGGTTGCAATTATTAATGCGGCTGGGTGTATTGCCGGTTCTAGGAGGGTGTTTATACTATATAGGATCTCGGGTATTGATTTATTACTGTCATAATAGAGGTATAATAAGCTACCCCTAACATTTACGCCGACAAACCCTTTTATTGCTTTAGCGTAAATCCTGTAAGTATTTATGAATTTGTTAGGATTTGACGCTATGTATTCTGCTAGATATATTGATAGATGCGTTTTAGCTAGGATTTTATCAGTAGAGTTATCAATTGGATCACCGAGGCTAGAAACGTTTATAATAACACGAATTAAAGCCTTATCGATAGTATAGCGTAGCCATTCTTTCCCACTATAATCCAGCCTGTACACGGTTTCATTGATAACATTTTCAATACTCGTGATTTTTACAGCATAACCCCGAAGGTCACCATAGATCGGATCCGGTGTTAGAGGGGTAGACGTTGTGAGCCACGATAATATGTTGTAAGGAATAGTGTCGGGTATATTAAATACTGTGAAGATATTTACGTCGTCGATGAAGTCGTTCCAAGTTATAACAGCGACTCTGAGGCTTCTGAGAGACTCGATAGTCCTCGGGGAGAAGAAACCATATTCTGGGTCAATAACTGCTTCATTATACACGCTATTCTTAACCGCTAGGATGACCGGGTAGTATATGACTGGTATTGTAGCCGACTCCATTAATCCGAGGTAAACTATTCTCCTATAATCCGTAATCCAACCCTCACTACCCCTATCTTCATTTATCAAGTCAGCAATAATGTTGTCAATAGTATTGTTTACATAGGTATTGTTACCAGAGATCTTTGGTAGATAAATCCCTGGAACCCACTTAAAGAACCCCCATGAAGAATAAAGATATGCTGGGAGAAGACTGTATTTGTCCGGGTCAATACTGCAAGCCATTGGTAGAATATCCCATGAATGCTTGGAGGGATCACTGTCTACTATTAAATTAAGATAATTAGGCATCGATACGTTGATGATTAATGGCTTGAAGCCTATGCTCCTTAATACACTGGCTACATAATCCACTATTATATCAGCTCTTGGATCCATTGGTTTACGTATAACCCTAACCTCCACGATCCTGCCATTATAATACCAGTAGCCATCTGTTCTATTATAGTAGTATCCATCGTTGAGGAGGGTTTTCCATGCAGCATCCTTTATCCTCTCAGTATCAATGTTTTCAAATGCCCGAATGATATCGGTCACAATAGAATAGCTAGGAGAACCAGGTAAACCCGGTATATATGTACCCCTACTCATGTATAGGGTGGCTCTCCCCTCTATTATTCTTCTATTAATTAACTTATTCAGTAGTAATCGGATAATTCGGAAAGTAAAAGGTGATGAAATATTATTATTTTTCGGCCGAACAGGGTTTAAGACTAGGTAATATAGAAATCCTCCATGATTCATTCCTATGATCTTATAGTCATGGGGTATGTTCGAATGATTAAACAAACCCACGACCACATCATAATCACTAATGTTAAAAGACTGACCAGGGTAGTAAAGATCAATAATCACGCCATGACTAGACGAATAATCAGTTATAGATAATAATGATAAAGGAAAAGCCATATTTATAATGATAATAACAGTAATAAATAATGAATAGCTCTTAGTCAATTCACTACGCCTTTACTTCAATGTATTTTATTGAATTTTAAGCAGTTATTTAAAAAACATTTATGTACTATTTATTCAAAACCCGAAGAGGGTGGTTGTGCAATCTTAATTAATGAGTCCCCATATACAACCATTGACGTTATAGGAATATTGTTCCACGATGTTATACCCCACGTAGTATACGTTGCGAAATCGAGTGAGTCTTTAATGGTAAAACCTTTAAGCATCAACCCGTTATAGAAGCTGATCAGAAACTTATATCCCGCATTGCTAACATTATTTATTGTATTTGTAAGAAACGGTGCATCCCCATGGAAGCCTATAAAAGCAAGGCCGGAGGAGTCTGGATTATTATATCCATCTTTGCTAAGTCTAGTCGTATGTAGCCATGCATACGGCATTCCATAATGCAATTCATTTCCCGAGCCATTGAAATACGTACCTCCTATGACATCACCTTGCTCACAAGACCACAGCAAAACGAAGACATTTGGTTGTTCATTGCTGTGAGAGTATATGTTTTGATCAAGAACCATTTTTCCATCGTCGGAAGTTATATACCAGAAATACAGTGTACCTTGAGGATCATTAAGCACTAATTTATCACCGTGACCTATATAAAACACTACAGATAGGTCTTCTCCAAATCCCTCGGCAGAGCTATATATGTTATCACTTGTTGTAGAAGACCCGTAGAGATTTCTTACGTTATCGAATCTGGGCACACAGTAAACGGTATTGTATGAACTCCAACATGTAACAGCTGAATTACTATACTGTTCGATTTTTGACGCAGCAAGTGAATCATAATATTGTTCTGATGATGGAACATAATATCTAGAACCCAGTATTGATGATGATGAGGCATTTGTGACAGGAATGGACATGAATATTCCTAGGGTCATAAAAAGTCCCATTATATTAATGGCTAGGAATATATGTTTCATAAAGCTGTTATTCTTTTTCTTAATCGCTATAAGTATAGTTGTTAAAGTTATTAATAGTATAATGCTGATTAGAGCGTACCAGTTAGTTATTTCTGCTAAAGTATATGGCTCGTTTCTAAGGAATTTATTATTTAAGGACATATTCATGTTATCGTGTATACTTTTATCTAGATAGTTGACCTTTATTTGTGATTTTACTAGTTGGCTGGTTGGGTTAATTGTGAATTCGTACTCCCCTTTATTGATGTTGCTTGTGTATATACCTTTATTTGTTGTCGTCTTCACTATTTCAGGGAGTAACCCGAAGCTGCCTAGGAGGCTCCAACCGTATGATTTACCTGTTATCGCATCGATCGTCATTCTTATACCATATATTCCTCCTTCCTCTGCCTTACTGAAATAATAGTCTACTTGTGCTCCTAGGCCGTAGATAAATTTGTCCTGGTTTTTAAGGCCTATAAAGTATGTGATCTTTTTATTATTTATTTCCGCATTTATTTTTAGATTCTTCATTGCCTTGAGGAGTAACTTGTCTGTTATTGCGAATACTTGTTTCTCAGTTAGGATAGAACTGTTTACTGGTATTTTAGCATAGGTTTGATCGAATATTTTAACTGGGACTCCTTTCTTAATTGTGATTGATAATAGGTCGAAGTATACTGGATTTTCGGGAGTTGGGATTTTTATCCTATATGTGATTGTATCGGTTGATCCCGATACTTGTAACTCCCTGGTGGGAGCGTATTTTTGTATGTATTCCCTCCTCCCCATTATACTTATGTATTTTTCGGCAAAGTCCTGGATCGAATTGATCAGAGGGGAGTTAGATGATATTCTTGATGATACTAGGAAGATCATAGCGGGTTCATCGTTCCAGAAAACAATGTCGTATTGAAGACTTGTATTCGCTGAATGCGCGTTCAGATATACGAAGGTAAGGTTTCGATCAGTTGGGCCATCATAGATCTCGCTCCCCACAACTGATACGTTGAAGCCTGGGCCCAGTATTCCCTGGAGCACTTGCTTACCTTTAACCTCTAGAAGGGGTCGATCATGTCTATACGTAGTTGAGTATGCGTAACCTGTAGGAACTACCATTGCGATCATTATAACTGTTATTAAGACTATGAGGGGGAAGCCTTTATGCAAGCCACTTCACCAATATTACATTATGTTTCAAGTTATTTAAGGCTTTCCTTGATCAAATATTTTTAGTCTAATAATATTTATGGAAAATTTCTGGCACATCAGTTACGACACCATCTACGCCGATCTCCCTGAGTCTTTTAAAGATATCCTGGTCGTTAACAGTCCATGATAAAACTCCTAAGCCAACGCTATGGAATTCTTCTACGAGTTTGTTACTTGTTAGGCTTAAATGGATGGAGACCATGTCTGCTTCAGCATCAAGGGCTATTCGGGCCATGTTTATTGCTAGGATATTTATAGAGGCGATCAAAACGTATCTATGGCCAACTAGTTCCCTGAAACGCTTAAGGACGGGGTGTAGTTCACTCGTAATATATACTCCACCCCTATACCCGGTCTCTTCTACTAGTTTAATGATCTCCTCCACCCCGAGCTGTTTAACATCGATCATAACA
>JALVIT010000029.1 GCA_027028545.1 Desulfurococcales archaeon | reverse complement strand
TTTTGGCCGGCCCTGCAGCCCGCCGCCTTAGACCGCTCGGCCACCCCGGCTTGGTTTCTATATTCTTTGTTGTGTTGTTTGGGGTTTATAATGGTTTCATATCTATTTTTTCGGTATCTTCACCTCTCCGAATCTACCCTTCTTCGCTCTTAGCTCTAGTTCTCCCCTCCATAGTTCTTTTACCCTCTCATATGCTTCCCTCAATGTATCCTCGATGGTTACTCCTGGATATACTGGTTTCTTAACCTTTAACGATACTACTAGTTTATTGTTCTTCTCGATCTTATATGTTGAGTCTACAACGGGTATTCCGTTTCTACTTAGTGTATGTAATGCTTCTCCTATTATCCGTGCTATTAATAGCTCCCTCTTATCTATTAGTAGTATCGAGTCTCTATCCTCACCCATAACTATCTCAGCCTTAACCGGCGGATACTCCTCAGGATCCTTATGTTTCAGATAGGCTGCCATGACTGCATAGGCTATACTTCTAAGCTTAACCCATGTTGGTAGGGGATTCAACTCTACAATTATCTTAGTATTATCCTCCTCCTCTCTAACATCGATAAATATCTCCTCGAGGCCGAGTTCATCTATAACCCTCTTAACCTCTCTACGATAATCAACCCTAGGCTTAACCACTGCTGGTTTCCCAACCCCCTCCTCTACAGCTTTCCCAGCTTCAACCATGCCTGTGGGCTGTGGTTTAGTAGTCTCCTCGATAACCGTGGGTTTTTCAACCTCCTTAATCCTCTCTTTAACTACTTCAGCTTTCTCCATCCGTGTTATTTCTTTAAACTTATCCTCGCCTATAAGATCCTTTAATAATTCATCATTTACATCGAATATCCTAGCCAAACCCCTATACCCCTTACTAGCATATTCCTCAACGATCCCTAACGCTTCATCGCCAGTCTTCAACTCTCCACCGGATTGATGTATTATGGCTAATAACCTACCCCTATACCTATAAATCTTAACAACCACATCCCTACCATCAATCCTATACTCAACCACTACCTTATGAAAACCTAAATCAGTATATTTCCCTAACAAACTATCTAGATCAGTAACATCCCGAATAACATCAACAAGTCTCTCACTAAGAACTATCCGAGACTCCGTGATTACATCGGAGAAAACATCCTCCAAGCCTAGGGATCTAGTACTCAATTTTCAATAACCTAAACTAGGTCTTTTTATCAAAGGCATCTCTTCATCACAATAATTATTATGTATGCTGTAAGAATATAATTATAATCATTTTGCCCCTAAGATTAATGTAGCAAAATATCTAGGAGTTATAATACATTAACATATCATAAGATTTAGATATGTATGTAGGATGACATATGTTGCATCAAGCAGAAATTATTCAGCTTGTTAAAAGCTATTTAGATAAAGAATATACTACATATATCAATAAACTTAATAATTCCAACTTACTCTCATTAAGAAGTATATATGAGGAATTCTTCGGAAAGATCAATGATCTGTCGACAATACTCGACACTGCTAGGAAGATGATAGGAGAATATAAAGATAGAGCATATGATGAACTTGCAAGAAAATTCTACACCATTATGAAGAATGAAAAATTGGGTACAATTATAGAATATGCTATACAACTAAATGTTTTATCTCTTAATAACCACATATATTGATAAGGAGAAGATCATAGATGAAATTAGACATCTAGATCATAAACAACTCTTTGAACTCTTTAATACTGTTGAAGATGAAGAATTAAGGGATGTTATTTTTAAAGAATTCCTCGTAAAGGTTAGAGAAGCTTCATGCAGTGATGTATTTGGTTGGAATGGATACTTTAACAATTTATTTAGTAACTTCTATAGAAATATTAAAAATACTGTATTCTACTCCTAAAGCAATATATGGATC
>JALVIT010000028.1 GCA_027028545.1 Desulfurococcales archaeon | reverse complement strand
CCCTCGATCTTCTCCGCGATCCTCTCAGCTAGTGTAAATATTTCCTCTAGTATATTCAGCTCATTTACGAAGACTTCACTATACTTCATCATCTCCTCCATAATAACGGCTAGCCTATCAAGTTTCTTGAACACTATGCTGCGGTAAACCTCTTTATCGACACTATTCAGCATTGGTTTAACTGATAGTTTTCTGAGCGTTGTAAGGATTCTTCCCGGCTCCATACTCTTATATTTTAGTAATAGTATCCTCATCCGTGGATCGTTTATAGATGCTGAACCGGTGTATTCGTATAATGCTCTACGGGTAGTCTCGGGATCTATTAGCCTCCACCACTTATGCCTCCTCGTATCATAGCTCTTCTCTATCAGTCCATAATCCTTCTCGAGTATCCTTAGAATATTTGCTGGGTTATAGTCTATACCCTGCCTTCTAAGCCTCATAACTAGGAGCCTATAGTTGAAGTCTCCAAGCCTATGATCTATTGATGGGTCAAATGCTAGATCAGTAATTGTTTTTAGCACGAGAAAACCCTTATCTCCATAATTCCTAAGGAAATCGAAAACCCTCAATCTAACTAGGTTATCCAATAGACATCCCTAACAATATTTAACGACGCGATCAAATATATATACTCTATGCAGATAGGGTTTTAGGATAATAACCCGGTAATACAATAGATAAGACCACGATAACACCATAGTATTAAGGGATATGGGTGTAGGCTGGTAGAATGGTTAGAGAGGTTCTCATCGTAGAGGATATACATAAGATCTATGATGGTAAGGTGCATGCTGTTAAAGGGGTATCGTTTAGGGTTCACAGCGGGGAGATCTTTGGATTGATCGGTCCAAATGGTGCTGGTAAGACAACAACCCTAAGAATGATAGCAACACTACTTAAACCAACCAGGGGTTCGATCTTTGTTAATGGGGTAGATGTTGTTAAGGATCCCATCAATGCTAGGAAATACATCGGATACCTACCAGAAGAGGCTGATGTGTACACCCGTCTAACAGGCTACGAACACCTATTATTCTACGCTAGACTATACGACATTGAAAACGTTGAAGAGACTGTTAGATTCGGAGCAAAACTTAGCGGTCTAGGAGATGATCTTGAGAGGAGGGCTGGAGAATATAGTAAGGGTATGAAGAGGAGACTACTACTAGCACTAGTATTGATGAGGAAACCTCATCTAGCAATACTCGACGAACCAACAAGTGGTCTGGATGTATATGCTTCCGTGAGGGTTAGGAGGATGATCAAGAAATATGTATCGGAGACAGGTTCATCAGTTGTATTGAGTAGTCACAACATGCTTGAGGTTGAATACCTTTGTGATAGGATAGCATTCATACATAATGGTAGGATCATAGATTCTGGAAGTGTTGAAGAGGTTAAGGAGAGATATAATGTATTAAACCTCGAAGAGGCATTTGTATCCGCTATAGAGAGGGTTGGTGGAAGGAAATGATCACCGGCGAGATGAAAACCCTCCTATGGAAGGAGCTTCTAGACCTATACCGTGACCGGAAGACCTTGTTTACAAGCATACTGCTACCATTAATAAGTCTACCATTAATAGGATTAATGGGTCTGGCATTGATCGAGCAGCAAACAGTTAATATAGCGATAGTGGATCTCGACAGGGAGACGTACACCAATAACCTTCTAAATATAACTCTATCATCTAAATGGATCGTTGAAAACCTGACAAGGTATCTGGAGAGATACGGCTATAATGTAACGATAGCCGAGAATAGGGATGTTGTTGAGAATCCACGCATAGATCTAGCTGTTATAGTTCCGGAGGGATTTACAGTCAACGCTTCAAGTTTAAATAGCACAGCTAAGATCATAGTTCTTAGGAAGGCTGGCGTTCAGGCAGCTGCTAGAGCGGAGGCCACGATCTATAGTATAATAGATTACTTCTCCCAGAACATATCGGATGCGAAGATAAACGCATTATCTAGACTCCTCAACACCACGATAAAGCCTGAAGCCCTCAGAAAACCGGTTTCAGCCTATACGAGGATCGTTGGAACATTTGGGCAGAAGGTTAGCCCCGAAATAGTCTATAGGAACATGTTTGCACGGATACTAGTCCTCGGATTCAGCTTCGTAGTAACACCTGCAGCCAGCTTCGTCATTGATGGTATTATTGGTGAGAGGGAGAGGAAGACTATCGAGCTACTACTAGCAGCACCAGTATCCCCCCAAACGGTTATATGGGCTAAACTCATCGCTGCAACCATCCTCGGATTGATAACTGCTTTAGCAGATATAGCCGGTCTCCTAGTCTACATGGCATCCTTCAGCCTAGCCCTAGGCGTATCCTTTACATTGATAGTTGACCCCCTCCTAATAGGGCTTCACGCTATAACAGCCTTCTTCACCATACTTGTAACGATCAGTATAGCTTTGCCCTTTATAACTAGGACTAGGGGTATTCGTAGTGCATCTAATATTGTTGGTATAGTGACTATTGTAGCCCTAATATTCTTCTTTACAGGGTTCTATGTGGACTATATTAAGCTTCCCGGCGATGTCTTAACACCCCTATACCTTATACCATATACACATAGTATACTCGTCATACAAGCGTATATTCTGGGATATACCCTTAGATCATTCCTACACATACTAGTATTGGCTATAGCTAGTATAGTCATACTATATATAGCATCTAGAACGGTTAACACTGAGAAAATACTGACTGCACAATCCTGATCTAAACATATAATTATGATAGACAAATAATAAGTATTTTTGATATGGAAAACATATGGGTATCATAATGTTTTAATACTACATCAACTACCAGATAAAATAATGTAGAACTAGGTCAACGGTGAACAAGTATTGGATAAACCCGCATACTATAAGCTACTCATACATTTTCACGATGATAAAGCAACCCTAGAAGAATTAAAGGAGAGCACAGGGCTGGCGTCATCATCTATAAAGAAGTATCTAAACGTATTAGAAGCTAGGGGATTTGTTAAGAGGGCTGGATATCCATCAAACATATTTATATTAACTAATAAGGGGCGTCTACTGAAGGAGACAATAATATCCCTAAGATCACTACCCCCCGAGAAGATCCCAGAATACATAATAACAGATCCAAACACCGGTACACCAGTTCCATTGAGGGTTAGAAACCATAAACAACTACTAGCAATACTTAAATACGGGCTCGTAGAGCCAGAGGTATTCATGGAGCATGTTAAGAGGAAATATCTCGTCGAATGGCTTAGATCAAGCCTAGGGGATAAGTATCTCTCAGCACTAATAGAGAGTGGAGAGATAAAAACCATAGACGAATTCATAAATGAGGTTGAGAAAATAGTTAAGATACTCGAGAAAGTGTAGGATGGATAGGTGTTTAAGACTGGAAGGCATAGATCTGGAAACCCTTAAAACGATATTAGAGGATAAACTACCGGGCTTTAGATGGTGGCCCTGGTCGGGGGAGAGGAGGGAGATTAGTTTAGAGTATTTTAGAAGTGTTGACAATAATGTTTTCACCATACTGGGTGTTGACAATAATCTTTTTTACCTACCTCTCGTGATCAGGGGTGATAAACCACAGTATTTACCCGATGAGAGGATCATCACCTTAGATGGCAGATATATCTATGAGGCAGAGTTCGATCAGGAATATCTGCAAATGCTACATGATAATCCAGATATTGTATTAGAGGACTACTATCGGCTAATGGGTAGACCAGTGAAGGTTGAACCATTATCCCTTGAAACAACTAATGTACTAGCCAGACATTATCTTGAGGGGGGCGACTCTATAGTTGTTAAGGGTTATAGGCTTATACCAGCTGTGAATATGGAGCCTCTAATGCTTAGTAAGCTGACTAGGGAGAGGTTTAAACATATTCCTAAGCTATACTTTATAGCAAAGCTTAGGGACAGAACTGTATCTATTATAACCGGGTATATTCACGGCATAGGTGATGGGGGTTATCCATTCTATCTAGCATGTAAGAAATACTTCACCGGCGATAGATCTAGTGGTTTAAGGCTTGGATTAGCCAGTAAGCTTGGAGCGATCATAGCTGATCTCCACTTCAGGCTCAATAAGCCCACCGATAGAGGATTCTTCGGTATAGAGCCTATAACCGGTAAAGACGTAGAATTGTGGATTAAGAGGATCATGAATAGATATGATATCGTTATGAAAAGGCTAGACAAACTACTATCGGAGACCGATAAGAAGAGGGAATATATGAAAACCGACTACTGGAGACAACTGATGGAGGAGAAAGGAGGTAAAATACTTGAATACGCTATAAAATACATGGAGCTATACCGTGGGAGAAATAAGGCTAGAATACATCAAGACCTACACCTAGCACAGATGATCTATGTAGAAGATAGAGATAAATTCATAATAACAGACTTCGAGGGGGAACCTGGTAGAAGCGATGAAGAGAGGGTTATGAAGGAGCCTCCATTAAGGGATCTAGCAACAATGATCAGAAGCCTACAATACCTATCATTTATGACATATATGGAGGTTAGAAGGCTAAACATACATACAGCCGCTAGACACCTGGTCAGAAACGATGCAACGTGGAATTGGAGGATGCGTCATAGCCTCAGTATGAGCATATCATACATAGCTGCAACGGGGACAACATATCTACACGGTATTGAATGGAGTGATCTCATGGAGAGGTTTAACGATTACCTGCTACCATGGCTTATTGAGAGGGCGTTATACGAGATCTACTATGAGTCGAAATACCGTCCAGAATGGATACCGATCCCGATAATAGGGTTCATAAATCCATCAATACCAGCATATAAACAAGTATAGTTTTTGATCACCTCTATGGGTCATCAATATATAATTTGATATGCATATCAACATCCAGTAGATGTCCCGTAGATGGTGCAGTGAATTGGCAGATATAGTTTTCATGTTCGAGGTTCATCAACCATATAGGCTTGATCGAAACGCCTATGAGAAGCTCCTATCCCATGCATTGAGGGGGAGGCTTGAACCAAAGGATCTCGAGGAGGCTATATTCGATAACGGATTGAACAAACTCGTAATGGAGAGGGCTTCCCGTAAATGCTATATTCCAGCCACAAATATAATTCTCGAAAACATCCTTAGATACAAGGATAGTGACAAGAAGTTTAAGGTAAGCTACTCGATCAGTGGAGTATTCCTAGAACAGGCTCAAAGATGGGCTCCACAGGTGATAGATGTATTCACAAAGATAGCTGAGACGGGTATGGTCGAGTTCATCGAGCAGACATATTATCACAGTATGGCAGCCTTCATGCCCTTCAAGGACTGGGCCGAGCTTCATGAACAGATAATGGAGCATAATAGGGTGATTAAGGAATTATTCGGATACAGCCCTGTAAGTATAGAGAATACGGAGTTCACATATAATAACGATATTGCATGGTTCTTCTCAAAACTGGGATATAAAGTTGTATTGACTGAGGGTGTTGACTGGGTTCTCGGATGGAGGAGCCCGAACTATGTCTATAAAGCCTATGGTAGCGATATCAGGGTTTTAACGAGGAACTATAGGCTGAGCGATGACGTGGGTTATAGATTCAGCGATCGAAGCTGGGATCAATACCCATTGACAGCGGATAAATATGCTGCATGGCTAGCTGCAACACCCGGTGATGTAGTTTTCCTAGCTATGGATTATGAGACATTCGGAGAACACCATTGGCCTGAATCCGGTATACATGAGTTCCTCAGATGGCTTCCTGGGGAGATCTTGAAGTGGGATCACTTATATACATCGACCCCCCGCGAGGTTATCGAGAAATACCCTGCACGAGACATTATAGATGTTCCACCATGGTCTAGTATTAGCTGGGCTGATGAGAGGGATTTATCAGCATGGCTTGGAAACCATATGCAGAGGAATGCCTTCCAGATGCTGGTTGATCTAAGACCATATGTTAAGGCGCTGGATATACCGGAGATCACTAGGATATGGAAGCTATTAACTATAAGCGACCACCTATACTATATAGCGACAAAGTTTGGTAGCATTGAGCAGGTTCACAGCTATTTCTCGCCATATAAAAACGCACCTGATGCATACGCCATATATGTTCAGGCGTTAAGCATGTTAACCGGCTTAATAGCTGAGAAGATCGTGGAGAATAGGAGGAGGGTTATATATAGGCTTGAACTACCAATGAATAAAGCCTTCTACTTCAACAAGCCGAGCGGAGAATACACTGGATACTTCGCTACAAGCATTAAAGAACTCGTAGAACTACTCGATAAGGTTCCACCGGAATCAATAATGTATCATCTAAACCGTGGAGACCTGCAGTCATGGCTTAGATACATATATGGATTAGAAGATCTGGCTGGAGAAATCGATAGGATCGTTGAGGAGGAGCATGGATCTGAAACAGCTATAAATAGGGTTAGAGAGGTTTTAAAGAAATACTTTACGTCCACATAATATGGTCCTCCCAGGGAAATCCTTATTTTTAATCAATGGATTAAACATCTATCTGGAGGATGGATTATGCCCAAGATAAACTTTATATTTACAATACACTTCCATCAGCCAACTGGTCAGTTGAAATGGGTTAATGAAAAGATCTATGAGAACAGCTACAAGCTGCTACTAGAGATATTCAAGAAGTATGCGGACATGAAGTTCACAGTACATGTAAGTGGACCATTACTCCACTACATGTTGGAATATCATAGGGATTGGCTCGATGAACTAGCTAAGCTCGGAGATTATGGGACAATAGAGTTTCTAGCTGGTAGCCTCGGAGAAGCCATACTACCCCTACTACCATTAGAGGATAGGATAAAACAGATCAGAGAATACGTGAAATTGTTTGAGAGGTTTTTCGGCTTTAAGCCTAGGGGTCTATGGCTCCCCGAGAGGGTTTGGGAGCCCAGCCTACCCTACCCGTTAGCTGTTAATGGTATAGAGTATGTATTGGTTGATGATTCAACACTATACCGTGCAGGACATGGTAATGAAGACGTATATTATGCATGGATAACTGAGGAGGGCGGTTATAGGGTTAAGATATTCGTCATAGACTCACCCCTAAGATACGTATTGCCATGGGAGAGTAGTGAGAACGTATTCAACTACATGCTATCCAAAGCTACCGAGGAGGGTGATCGAGTACTCGTATGGGGTAGTGATGCTGAGAAATTCGGTGAATGGCGTGATCCGGGATGGGCTAGATGGTGGCTTAACGACTTCCTATCGAAGCTTAGGAGTAGAAGGGATATAGTTATGTTTCATCCAATGGATTATCTTAGAGAGTATGGTGTTCGCGGACTAATATATCTACCAGCTGGAAGCTATGATAAAATGCTTGAATGGAGTAATGGATTCTTCAGGAACTTCCTATTGAAGTATAGGGAGAGTAATAATATGCATAAGAAGATGCTATATGTCCGGTGGAAACTATCCCAAGCACCTAGTCTACCATTAGATGCTTGGAGAGAATACTATCTAGCACAGTGTAATGATGCATACTGGCATGGATTATTCGGTGGAATATACCTATCCCACCTAAGACAAGCCATATATGAGAAATACATAATAGCTGAAAAAATTGCCGAGGAGTCTATGGGATACTATGATGAAAGGGAGCCAATAATAAGACTATACGATTTCGACCACGACGGATCTAAGGAGATATTATACGAGTCTAAAAAGCTGAACGCCTACCTTAAGCCAAATGACGGGGGGACACTATTCGAACTAGATATCAAGGAGAAAGATCTGGAGCATAACCTACAGGATACTATGACAAGATACTACGAGCCATACATCGAGGGTACAGGTCTAAACCCAGACTGGTATCGTAGGGTTAGCATGAGGCTACACCTATGGTCTAGGGATACAAGCCTATACGACTGGATAAATAATACGCCATTCAAGGACCAAAGCGATCTAGCACTAAACAAGTATAGTATAACAATAACCCCCGAAAACGAAATAATACTCCGAACACTTGGAGGCCACTACGTATATGGATTGGAGCCCTCAAGGATATATGCTGAGAAGAAGATTGTCTTTCTAGACAATACCGTAAAGACGATCTATAGGGTTGAGAATAGGGGTGGTAGAAGCGTTGAAACACTACTAGGTATAGAGTATCACCTAGCACCAAAGATCAATCGTGAGACTAAGGGTGAGGTTATGGGATACATGATCGATAACGTCTTCCACCCGGTAAACGAGGTATATGCTGGTGAGAACCGTAGGGTTGTATTGAAGAGCCCCAAGTATCCGGATATAGTGTTAGAGGAGGAGGGTAGTAGTCATGGGGAGACACATCTATGGATATCACCATTGGAGATGCTGGCTAGAACCGAGAAGGGTATTAGAAGGGTGTTTCAGGGCGTAGCTATAATGTTTGTTAAACCCGTAAAGCTTGAACCGGGTGAAGCCGTGGAGTCGAGAATCAATCTATCAATAGCTAGGTAAAGATAGAAGAGGGATAGGGGGTTAGCGTTTAAGCTTGAGGATCTGGTATATAAGCTTCGAATCAATATATACCCGTAAAGTCGGTGGGTTAGCAGAGGTTCCCCCAAGACTCGGAAAGGCTGTTATGGATAGGGGTCATGAGGTCTACATCCTAACACCTAGCCATGGGTCGGTGTCCGAGGATTATAAGCTTCTGGGAGAGTTTAGAGTTAATGATAGAAAATATAGAGTATATCTCTACGATAAACCACCAGTACCGCATATAGTTTTCTCCGGCGGACTACTAGACGACCCTGAGGTTTACTCCCCAGATAAACTACTGGATAAGGCTCTAAGCTTCGCTCAGGCTATAAAGATATTTACCGAGGAGAATTCTGGGAAAGAACCAGATATTATACATGGTAACGATTGGCATAGTGTTCCAGCACTACTAGCTTTAAACTCTTTATTAAAGGAATCCGCAAAATACTATTACCAGATTCATCTACTCAGTAAGACTAGGTTTAGATTGGAGGATCTAACATATGGTTTAGGCTTAGACCCTCATACATTGATAACTGGGATTCAGGGTAGGAGGACTCTGAGGGAATACTATGAATACTCATGGGGGTTGGCGGATAGACTCGGAGCGTTGATATCGAATAAACTATTAACCGTTAGCAAAGACTATTCTAAAACACTGATCCGTAGGCTCGGATTCGATCTCGAGGAACACGTAGACTACATTCCAAACGCGATCACATGGACCCTGGATGAAGTGTGTAGTAGAGCTAGAAAACTCCACCCCGATCTAAACATTGATGCTAGAATGATCATGGGTAGTGATAGGGAGTTCCTTAGAAGATACCTAGAGATCGAAGCACCTAGGCATATGGGTAGTGAAGAACCATTAATCTATGATCGAGAGTTTAAGAAGTTTATAGAGGGAATAGATGAATACCCATTCCATAATGGCGGTAAGATACAGCCATTCACACGCGAAGGCCCACTAGTATTTATGACTGGAAGACTATCTAGACAGAAGGGTATTCATGTACTCCTTAAAGTGATAGGTGAGATCATAGCTAACACGCCGGAAGTTAGAATACTACTGCTCCTCCTACCTGTCTGGGGTGAGAGGAGGATGGCTGAAGAACTCATAAACAATAGTATACTACACCACGAGAACCTAAGGGTTGTATTTGGGGTATCGAAGACACTATTTCATCTAACACATCTAGCGGGGGATGTTATGATGATTCCAAGCACCTATGAGCCCTTCGGACTAGTAGCGTTAGAGGGTATGATTACGGGAAACGCCATCGTAGCTTCAAAAACTGGTGGATTAGCTGAGACAGTTCTCGATATTAGAAGGTATGGTGTAAAGGGTACTGGACTACACATCGAACCAGGTGATCCGTGGAGCTTGGTAGATGCATTAACGGATATGGTATTATTCATGGAGTCCGGCTATCATGAACCATGGAGTAGTGGCTGGTGGAGGATAGTATCGAGGATCGGGGATAGAAGGCTATACGACCTATTAATCTCGAATCCGAGAGCACCATGGATTATTAGGAGGTCTTCACATAGGAGGGCTATGGAGTATACATGGGATAAATCTGCTGAGAAGGCATTAAGGATCTATATGGGATAGGATTTGCCTAGGAGGAAGGGTATAAGAATACCTAGGGAGGTATGGCTCAAATCAAGACCTCATAGGGTTACTGAGGAATACTATAGGAATGAAGATGGAAACATAGTTATAGTAGTCCAACTGGAATATCATGGCATAATGGGTAAACTATTAAAGATCTTCTCAATAACCCCTCCACCGAAATATAAGAAATATATACTAGATAAGGTTGGATCGGAAATATGGAAGCTATGCGATGGAAAACACACCATAGAAGACATTATTAAAAGGGTTATGAAGATAACCGGTCTGTCTAGGAGGAATGCTGAACTAGCGACATACACGTACATTAGACAACTCGTTGAGAAGGGGCTGATAGAACTAATAATACCAACCCCTCCCGGTGGTGGTGAGTGAAGAGGATCGTGTGGAATCATGTAGAGCTAAATCTTCCAAATGATTGGGAGATCACGAATGAGGGGGGTTCAAGGCTTAATGGAGTATTAGTAGCAGCACCACCGGAAAAGGCTAAGCTTGAAGTATATTGGAGGACTACTAAGAGTAAAAATGCACTAAAAACATATGAATCATACATAAATAAACTGGTTAAGAAGGGTTATGAGAGGAAGAGTAGGTTATCGGAGACGATAAGGGGTCATCGAGGATATATAGATGTTCTAAAGGGTAATGTTAGAGTATATGTATCATCATGGTACTGTGAAGAGACCGGGAGACTATTCATAGCACAACTAGATGGGGAGAATACATCCCTGCAACTATTCTCAAACATATTAAACGGTATAAACTGCCACCCTGTCCGGGGGGATATTGTTGAGTGGAGGCTGGCTGGACTCGGATTAAAACTATACGAGGACTTCTACGTATATGATCGGGTATTTAAGGTTGGATTCAGCTATGCATACTTCATGTCGAGGGATAAGAAGATACATGTTATACAGATCGCTATGCCCCTATACGTATATGAACAGGGTAAGCCGTTTACAGAGGCTAGGACACGTATCCTAAAAAGATTGAAGCCACAAATGACTAGACTACACCAGGTTAGAAGGGATGGATTTAGGGTTTACGAGATTAAACATAGACTAATAGGCATAATAAGTTATGGATACCTAGTAGAGCATCTGAATAATTGTGTGAAGTCGAAGTATATACAGTATACACTGATAAAATCCTCTAAGAGGAGGCTTAGCGACGCTATAAACCTAGTAAATAATGTATTCTGCACGGAGTGGTGAATAAGTGTGAAGCTCAACGTTCTAAAAGCCTTCTATGATCTATTGAGGGAATACGGTATAACGGTTAACGATCTAGTTAAGGCTATGGAGGAGGAAAACATAGATGTTTATCGTGAACTAATAGATAGGCTGACGATCAAGTCTAAAGACATAGTATCGATCATATACTCGTTGCCGTGGAGGAAGGCATGTATACTATTATTCATAATACAAGCATTCTATATAATCAACATACCCGGACAATATAAAGGATATCTCCTTGACCCGCCGAGGGAAGCAATAGTTTCCGGAAATAAGGTTAAGCCGCAGGGCCTAGTCTATTTAATCAAGTATTTAAACCAAACAATTTAAACACTGGAGGAAAACCTTCATAGAAGAATTTATACTAGTAAAATAAATAGTTTTTAATAGCTCAATCTAAAAATCCATAAATATTGGTGATATAGATGAGCCTAGCATCCGGTAGGATATACTTATCACTATTATTAATAGGATTAATGATCATTTCGATGGTCACCCTAATGCCATCAAACAATGTATGGGCTCAAGGGGGAGAGGAGAAGATCGATAACGGTTATATTGAGATAACATTCGACCTAGACCATGGAGGCGCTATAGCCAATATACGCGGTATATGTAGCGATCTATTGAGATACCCGGTTGGGCAGAAGGGCGTCTCAGGTCAGAGGGGTGGTATGGGCGATCTTGGTGCTTTAACTACTGTTATGTGGGATCTGATAAGCGATAATAACCCATGGTATGGTAAAGCGGTGACAACGCCAGCACAAGCACAAATAGTCGAGAAAACGGATAACTATACGGTTATACAGATCACATACACGATCACAGAGGATCCGTTCAACGGACTACAAGTCATAAAAACATTTAAACTATACAAGAACAGCTTCATAGCAGACTTCAACGTAACCCTCAAGAATACAGGCGCGCAAACCATAACAATAGACTTATCAGAACAATGGGGTAGACCGATAGGATATGGTATAGAGATCGTTGGACTCTTAGGGCAGAAGCCTGATGAAGATACGCAATTTCTAGTATACACCGATGGTTCATTCGAAGCATATGTTCAGGGATCAAGCTGGAGCGGTGGACTACCTGGTGGACCAGTAAATGTTGATGGAAAACTATTAGCGATAGGACTACTAGATAACTCCACTGATCCATCACCATGGGGATGGATCACGATGCTGATAATGGCCGATCAAGATACGATCAGTAAGACGTCGTATGCATGGCTCGAGACAGGGCCCGGAGGTAAACCAGCCACACTGATCAGGCCGGAGTTCAAACCATTAACACTAGATCCGGGTGCCAGTGAGGAGTATCATATGAAGCTATACTCCGGCCCTATACATCCATACTTTATGAAGGATCTAGGTCTTCCAAACAACTTCATCGAAGCAATATCCAGAGGTGTATCTAAGAAGGTACCATGTATAAAGGTATCCTATGAGCTGAAATACCCGATAAACCTAAAACTAAACACGTTGAAGGGTGAGGGAATACCAGATACAGTTATATACTTCTACGATGCAATAACAGGCGAACTATACACACAGGTAAGCCTCACCAGTACACAGATGCAGGTCAAACTACCCTTCGAGAAGGGAACATATAAGGTTATCCTATCAGATATAGAGGGGTTAACAACGGATAAGCTAGGTAAATTCAGATTCATAGACTGGATACTCCCTAATGGGACAAAGGTTGAGGATTCCACAGTAATCGTTGAACTCAATAAGGGAGATACGCTAACACTAGAGTTCACGATCACATATATAGCGATGTTAAAACTAGTGTTTGTAGGATCCGATCTGCAGGCTATACTCGACCCGCAGGCTGGAAACATAACATACTCGTTGACAGGGCCAGGTGGTAAGGTTATAAAGCGTGGTATATCTGTAGGATATGTCGCTGGAGCGTCTTCGACGAATATAAGAGAGATCGATCTTGGAGAGGTGGAAGTACCCGGAACATATACATTGATCGTATCTGCTAAATCAACGGGTGGATTCTCCCTATCCAAGGCTATAGTTAATGGAAAGGAGGTAAGCTTTAACGTTCAGGGAGACTATGCATATATACCGTTAAACCTTAACGATAAAGGGAACTATACGATAAAACTATCCTACTCCCCCGGATTAACCAGTGGTGGTGGAGGAGTAAGCCTAATCGTATGGATCGGTGTAATAATAGCACTAGTAATCTTCATAGTAGCATTGATACTATTAAAGAAAAAGAAGTAGTAGAGAGAAAAGTAGAATATACCAACTAGGATTTTTTACACATATAATCTTTTGAAATTATTTTTTAAGGGATACTTAGCATTTAAGTGAATCTCGGAGAATTATCATAGGGCGATAATAAATGGTTAAACGTGTATTTGGTAGGGTTTTGGCATTATTGCTATTAGTATTAATAATTCTCACTCTATCCTTATCAGTAAATGTATCAGTTGCATCTGATAACCATTATGTTCATAAATACATGTTAACAGATCTATTTGTAAATAATACAAATATTATAAACTATATAAAAACGCTATCATCAATGAAGGATAAACTGTCCGGGCACGATGGATCGATCGCTGCGGCTAGATATATTTATAGAACATTAAAGAACTACGGTGTACAAGTCACTGAAGAGAACTATCCAATAGCAGTACCATTCGATAAGGATAGCGTTATGTATGTTAATGGCAGAGAGGTTAAAGCATACCCCATATGGCCCAGTGGTGGTGTTCCCGTTAACTTCGAAGCTGAGGGTAGGGGGCTGGTTATCCATAGTTTAAGGGATATTAATGGAGTTGATCTCAACGGTAGGATCCTATTCCTACCACTAAGTATCGACTACAAGTGGGAGATACTGTTAGATCCCCATCTAGGTGTTAAAGCCATAATATTCTACGATGATAGAGGGGCTGTGAATAGTTTAATGTATAATAAATACCTAGACGTACCGGTCAATCTACCGATAGGATATGTATCCACGAGGGATCTAGCTGAGAAGGGTTTGAGCCTTGATGATCTAAATGATGCATTGATAAGTGTGAGTATCCACTCGATATGGAGAGAGGTTAATACAACAAATATATACGCATACATACCCGGTAGAAGCCGTGAATACAAGATAGTACTAATAGCTCATTACGATTCATGGAGCCCCGTAGTGGGATATGCACCGGGTGCTATGGATTCTATAGCTCCCAGCTATCTATTAGAACTAGCTAGGTATTTCACGAATAATACGCCGGAGTACGATGTATTGATGCTATTCCTATCCGGATATTATGAGGGTTTGGAGGGTCATAGATTCTTTGTAGAGAAGTATATATTCGATAAACAACCCATAAAGTTTGGCAATATGAGCATAGCGCTTGAACCGGATAAGACTTTGTATATCGGGATAGATCTAAACTATAACTCGATCTATATAGCACCGGTAAGTATAGGATACTTCTACTCAGCCCAGGCTGGAGCAATAACGCGTGGACCATTAAATGTTTTCAGTAGCTTCATATCACAAATATATACACCGGATAATGTTGGTAAGGCTTTAAGCGGTAGGGTTCCAGATAATATCGTTACATCTATGAGGAGGATCATGTTCTATACGACAACACTTGACAGCTGGTGGACCTTATTCCCAGGACCCTACTGGCTCGAGTCGGAACCCTTCTGGTTCTCGGGGCTTCCTGCATTTACATTGAAGACATCTATGGCTGATAAGGGTTATCGTGGAACGCCATTAGACCTGTATGAATTCGTTAATATAACTAACCTAAAGACACAGTTCGTGATCCTGGATAGTATGCTAAACATAGTGTTTAGTATGAATTCTAGACAGTTGAGTAAAGCGATAAAAATGGGTCTGACCGGTGGAGCACCCGTTAGAACACCTAAGAGTGATCGTGGAGAAATGTTTGCAGACTTGATCGGTCAGGTTATGGTGTTTAAACCACAGCTTGGACAACAGATCAGCCTCGATAAAGCGGGTCTTCCAAGGGCTCTAGTGATAATTAGTGCTGGTTCAAGATTAATATCCACCAGTCCATGGAATCTCCGGATATATAAGATAACTGATGATAAAGGATATTTCGAGGTTGATGGATTACCAACATCTAAATCAACAACTCTAAACATACTAGCCGTGATAATGGATGAGAAGGGACGTGTTCTAGCGTTAAACGATATGGGTGAAGCGAGTAGGGGTGGATCGATAGCTATATCACAGGGTGTAGTAGGTTCTAAGGAGCATCCATGGGAGATTTGGACCATAGAGTTTAATGGATCACTAACTGTTAACATGGTTATAGATCCATTAACCTATCAAACACCACGTGAGGGGGGTAAGATAGGTCTTAAGATTGTTAGAATGGATACGATGGCTATGCCTGCATCATACTATATAGGACTGGATGAAAATGGATTCCTGGTAGTATATGTTGATAAATACATGAAGTATAGCCTAGTATTCGGACCGGAACCTGTAGCCTATGTTATTGAGAATGTGGAGCCCGGTGGTAGTTATAGTCTATACGATGCATTAAACTCTACGATAAGGATTGTTGATCGTAGGCTGGCTAGACTAGCTGAGAACAAGATAAGGGATCCGGCGACTGAGGAATTCCTAGTCCAGGGTAGAAGTGCATTGGAGAACGCCACCAAAGCCCTCCGAGGTATGGATTATACTAAGTACATAGCCTACACGATCACGGGCTTAACCATAGCATATAACGCCTACCAATTGATGAAGAGCGACTTCCTAGATGTTGAGAATACAGCAACACTATTCTCGGTACTACTAGTATTCTTCGCATTCATCATGGGGTTATACTTTAAGAAGCCCGGTGGAAGCCCCTTCTCACTACTAGGTAAAACCATTGCTGCAGCAGTTGTCCCTGCAGCATTATTCTTCTATATTCATCCAGCTATGAAGTTGACGGCTAATGCTATAATGACGATTGTAGGCTTCATAATGATAATACTGGTTATACCAGCCCTACTAGTGCTCCTAGGAGACTTCAACGCTGCACTGAAGGAGATTAGGAGGAAGAAGGTTGGTGTCCATAAGGCTGAGAGGAGTAAGCTTGTAGCCAGCTATATATCGTTTAGCTATGGCGTAGAATATATGAAGAAGAGGAGGCTTAGAACAGCATTAACACTGACAACGCTAATAGTTGTCGTTATAAGCATAGTCATATTTACAAGCGTTACATCATATATAGCTCCGAGACCAGTATATATGCCCGGAGTAACACCCTCTAGGGGGCAGGGGATCCTCCTCCAGAGGGAGAGTATTGACCGGAATCTACCAATAGGTTCTATCGCTGAATTAACTGTTAAAGAAGTATTTTCGGGGACAACCGTCGCTAGATACTGGTCGTCTGCAACACTGAACCTATATCTATACGATGATCTAAGTGTTAAATCAATAGTATACTCTATAACAGCTCTAGAGCCCGAAGAGGATCGTGTTACAAATATATCTAGTATAATCGTTAGGGGTAGATGGTTCACAGATAATGATACATATACGGTCATAGTTCCATCTAGAATAGTTGAAGCATCCAATGGTAAGATAGATGTTGGATCAACAATAGTTGTCGGCGGATTAAAGCTCAGGGTTATTGGAGTATATGATACTAACAAGATACCATTAATCATAGAAGCTGATGGAGCAACGATAACACCAGTAATACACTTCCCAAGAGCACATGATCTATCTGGAACACTCATACTACCGGCAAAACTTGTAAGGATAAACCCATGGCTCGATAAGGGGTTGTCATTCATACTAGCCCAGATATCTATAATTACGGAGAAGGATCCATACGTGATCGGCTCCAAGATAATATTCACACTACCATCAGTGGACACATACCTAGCATCTAAGACATATGGTGTATCGAAGTATTCAAGAATGATCGCATTGGGAGGTAGTGGTTTCAACTATGTATTAGCACCAATAGTTATCGCTAGCGTATCAATACTTGGAGTACTCCTAGGAAGCATCTATGAGCGTAGGAGGGAGATATTCATATATGCAGCACTCGGTCTATCACCATCACAGATCGGTCTAATGTTTATAGCCGAAGCACTAGCCTACGCTCTGGTAGCAACTGTTATAGGATATGTTATAGGTGTTATATCTACAGCCTTCATGGCTTCAATACTACCCGGAGTATTCAGACCGAACTATAGTAGTAAATACGTTGTATTCGCAATAGGAGCTACGATCATAGCTGTATTATCTGCAACGGTCTACCCGATAATAAAGGCTAGTAAGATGGCACTACCAAGTCTACGTAGGAAGTGGGAGTATCCCACAAAGCCTAAGGGTGATGAATGGATAATACCACTACCCTTCAAGATAACTAGTAGGAGGGAGTTATATGGAGCACTAGCATATGTCTATGAGTATATAAAGGAGTTTACAAGCCCCGATATAGGAAGCTTCGTTGTAGAGAAAACAGGGATAGCCCTAAGCAAAACAGAGGAGGGTAGGAACGTTATAGTATTTGGCGGTGAGGTCCGCTTAAAGCCATGGCATGCAGGAGTTAAACAGGAGTTCGCGATCAGGTCTATAGAGGTTAAACCGGATGAATGGGAAATAACTATATATTTGAAGAGGATGAGCGGAAACCCGAAGATCTGGGTTAAATCCAATAAGGCATTCATAGATGCTCTAAGGAAGCAGCTACTACTATGGAGGACTCTACCCCCGGATGATAAGAAGAAGTATATCGAGGAGGGAAGACAATTATTCAAAACAGAGGAGTGATCGCATTTAAATCAGCTACGTAAACAATATATTTCTCCTCCACCCTATAAGATGATGTAGGGTATTGACTGGTTTAATTAAAAATGGTTTCCTCGGTGGATGGGTATGAGTGAGGGTATGAAGAAGCTGGTATGGGGTGTGTCTCCTAGCGGTGTAACGATTTGGGGCATAGTATTAGCGGTTATAATGGCTATAGTATCACCAATAGTGACAACACTGATCTATGGACTAGTATACCCGTATACATTCATGGAGCTAGTATGGGCATGGGCAGGGTTAATATTCCTCCTAGTAATAGCAGTTATACATCTTGGATTAAAGGCTCTACTAAAACTTGTAGGGCTAGACAAGGCTTTAACGGTTGGAGACTCCATACTGATATACCTAGCTATAAGTGCTAGTGCAGGCTACGCCTTCTCAACAAACTTCCTACTATTCCACTACATATACATGACATATGGTGATGGAGCATATGTTTCAGACTACGGTAAACTAATGCCCAGTTTATGGGTTCCAAACCACAATATAACCATCGCTGGCAGGTCATTACATGTTCTAGCACCACTATTTGATCCAGATGCTCACTCCCTCCTACTATCACAAGGAGGCTGGTACTGGACAATACTTGGAGCATGGGCTCCATCACTAGCATTATGGATACTCGTATTCCTAGGACTAGCCTTCTCACAGATAGGGTTCGCCCTCTTACTAAGGAAGCCATGGATCGAGGAGGAGATGCTGCCATTCCCATATGCCCAGATGGCTGTAGAGGTTATGAGGATTGGAGGGTTCCGCGGTGTATGGGAGCATAGGGGGATTGCCAAGATAATGTTCCTAATAGGTGCTATTGTTGGATTCGTCATAGAGCTTCCAGCACTGCTAGCATCTATAGGTGTTATACCCGGTGAAGCACTACCACCGATGTATGGTCAGCTACTAGTATCCCAGTTTGGAGGCTACGATGTATCACCATCTATAGGTAACGATATAGCGTTGATGATCACTGTATCTCCATTATTCATAGCATTAGCCTTCCTAATGCCCATAGATATACTGGTTACAGCTGTTATATGGTATATTTTAATGTATATAGTGCTACCGCCTATAGAAGTTATGGCTGGAATACTACCATTAACCGAGACACAGGATGCACACACCAACTACTTCACGGTTGGACACTGGTATGGGTTAATGCCACACATGATCACCCGTGGAATAGCTATAGGGTTCCCGATCATGTGGTTCCTACTAGTATGGAGGCATTTGAAGAACCTATCTAGTAGAGAGGTTAAATGGGGACATATATTCGCATGGGGAGGGCTTGTCTTCACATGGATACTATTAGCGATCAGCGGTGTTGAAGCACACATAGCACTACTAGTTGTAGTCGTCACACTATTACTATACGTTACATGGATGAGGATCCGTGCAGAATCGACATGGACAACAGCGATCTACACCTATGGTCCATGGTGGCATGAAATGCTGGTCCTACCATGGCTACCATACCGTTATAGTGGTGGATGGAATAGTAAGGCAGCCTTCGCCGCTGCAGCATCCTTCTACCCACTAGTAACTGATCGTACATTAGCTACAACCCCTGGACCAGCAATTATGGAGGGCTTTAGACTGGCTAAGATTAGTGGTTTGAGGGTTAGGAGGATCGTTGAAGTGGGGTTGATTGCTGTAATACTTGGCGTGATCATAAGCTTCGTGACGAATCTATTGGGAGGATACGCTTATGGATGGGGTCTTGGCCAATGGCTCGGTGGTGCTGACACTAACTTAGAGCCTGCATGGATTAACAGCATGATACATAACAACCAGATAACACATATGAGTAATGACCCAATGCTATGGCTACCACAGTTCATATCCGGTATAGTTCTTGGAGCACTACTGGTATGGGTGCGCGTACTACTACCCGGAATACCCTTCAATCCGTTGGGTATATTGATCGGTGACATGCCTGTAACCGGGGTGTTAATGTTCATACCGAACCTTATAGCATTGATCATTAAGCCGTTGATCATTAGGGTTCTAGGAGTAGAGAGTTATGAGAAGATCATAGTGCCCTTCATGGCTGGCATGGCTATACTAAGCTTCATAACGATGTGGCTCTCAATAATCCTATCAACCGGTTAGAACAAATCATTAAGATTTTTTCCTCGAAGGGCTAAATCTTTATAGTCTCTATAAAATTAAATCTAGTATGTTAAATACTCGTAGTATATTCAGCATGCCTGCTTTCGAGGGTGTTTAAACATTGGGTGAAAAAGAGGTTTCCGGTCTTACGTGGAGAGTTATATTAGCCATACTTTACGGCGCACTGGTTTTCGAACCTGCAGCTATATGGCTTAACCTAGTAGCTGGTTTGAATCCATGGCAGATAATAAACTCCGCTGAATACACAACACTACTACTATTCACAACCATAGCAACGATTATGGGTGCTAAACTTACTAGACAGGAAGCATTCATAATGTTCAGCAATGTAGGCACAACGATCTCCGAGAGCCTATTCGGTGTAAACCTTATACTGGCATGGTATATTGCTACAAGCGAATATGCTAAAAGCTTCGGACTCTATGGTAAGATACCCTTCTGGTATGCACCATCAGTGCCAGAGCTCCCGAGAACTCTCTTCCAGGTTGTATTCATACCTCCACTCCTAGTAGCTATTGGTTCAGCACTACTCACTAAGGGTATGGATCTAAGCCTCGCATACGTATTATATAGAATATATGCTGTTGAGGAGAAACTACCCTTCCCAGGTGCACGTGTATGGGCTGAGTCAAGCATTGTATTGGCTGAGAAGCATATTTGGAAGGATAAGGCTAGGCTCTTAGTTAACATTGCTATATTCAGCCTACTATACAGCTTCCTACTATATGGTGTATGGTTTATATTCGGTGTCCAGCTCCTACCAGTTCCATGGGCTGATGTAACTGGCGCTGTCGAATCAATGGGTTTGAAGGGCGGTTCCCTTGGATTCAGCCTAGACCTACTACTGATCAGTGTCGGTATGATCATGCCTTGGAGGGTTAACGTATCGATATTCATAGGTGGTATATTCTCATACCTAATACTAGCACCATACGCTGTAAACACCGGCTGGTTCACACTCTGGAGGCCCGGTATGAATCTTGGAGATATATTCCAGTATGGACTGCTACAGCTGTTTGTGGGACCACTGATCGGTCTAAGCTTTGCAGCCGGTTTGACACCCATGTTTCTAAACTGGAGAAGTGTTGTAAGGGTGTTTAAGCCTCCGAAGCTTAAGAGGGGTGAGAAACCAGCCCATCCGGAGCCAACGTTCTGGGGTATGTCTCTGACTAGGTTCGCATTGTTGATCTATCTATTATCGGCTACTGGTTTAAGCCTATTCGTATACTACCTCATATACCTCGTAGAGCCTGAATGGGCTACACCGCAATTCCTCCTATTATTCTTAGGATTAATAGTTGGATTCTCAACACTATTCCAGCTAGCAAACACCCGTGCTATTGGTGAGGCTGCAACTGGTATAAGCTTACCATATATTAAGGAGGGTGCACTACTAGCCAGCGGCTACCGCGGTGTGGCTGCATGGTTCACACCGATATATGTCTATGGTGGTGCTAGTGGTTGGACAGCTGTATATGTAGCATGTGATTGGACGGGGACTAAGAAGAGCGATTATCTTAAAGCATACTTCATAGCATTCCCATTAACATACTTGATGGGCATGATCTATGCGGATCTATTCTGGCGCATAGCCCCAATGCCCAGCTCAACATATCCAGCTACAGCTATATTCTGGCGTATAGCGGCACTATGGGCTCTACTATGGCCCGCATGGAGTAGCGGTGCATTGAAGACTGGTGAGAGCCGGATAGCTTCAGCACTACTACAGAACTTCTCAAACTGGCCAACCCGTATACTACTGCCATTCATAATAGGTGTTGGAGTTGTTGCAGCTGTTAAGGTCTTCGCAATACCCTTCGAGCTCATCGGGTTCACGATCGGTATGAGCCAGCCGATAGCATACACCATGACGATGTTCATCGGAGGAATATTCGCCAGGATACTCGAGAGGCGTAAGGGCCCGGAATGGTTCAGGGAATACATAGCTGTAATAGCTGCGGGATTAGGGCTTGGAGAGGGATTGATGATCGCTATAGCTGTGGCTATAGGATTGATACAGAAGAGCCTATGGCTCCTAGTATACTAGCGTATATGGGGAATAGTTTTTATTCTCTCCATTATTGAAAATATAGACTCGGTGCTGAAGGAGTCACGGGTCTGAGTAATTGGGATGATGAACGGGCTAATGTCTTAGATCCCCAACTACTACGGTGTAGGATGGTGTATTGGAGGAATATCGTTAAGGTTGTCGGAGCCCTCGAGATCGTTATAGGTATACTTATGCTCCTCGTCCCCCTCATAGACATATTGACGTATAGGAGTATAACTATGCCATTCCTACTAACAGCCCTCCTCCTCATAGGTATAGGCTACATGTTTCAAAGGGTTGAGGCTAAACCACTAACACTATTCGAAGGGATACTTGTGACAGCGATCGCATGGCCTCTAATAACATTCGAGGCATCCTTCCCCCTAATGTTATCCCTAAGGATAGACCTAGTCGATGCATGGTTTGAATCAATATCGGGATTCACGGGGACAGGATTCACAGTCCTAACTGGTTTAGACTATATGAAGCCCTCAATAGTTACATGGAGGAGCCTTATGCAGTGGACAGGTGAGCTTGGAGTAGTTGTATTTGCCATGGTTCTATTCCCTTACTTCCACCAGTTAGGTGCTTCAGCATATGGTGTTGAGAGACCGTTAAAGATCGAGGCTACATTTTACCGCACGGCTTGGAGGCTTATAAGGATCTACCTGATCCTAACGATCTCTGGCATAATAGCATATGTCTACGCCGGTATGAACTTTTATGAAGCCTTCAACCACGTATTAACAACCGTTGCAACTGGCGGTATGTCTACATATGATAAAGGTTATCCAGTGATCTTTCAGAGGGCTCCACTAACATACATACCCATCATGGTCTTGATGTTCCTCGGAGGTATGAACTTCGTACTACTAGATAGGCTCCTACAAGGTGATTTGAGGAGGGTTTGGAGGAGTGAAGAGTTTAGAACATATCTATACACAATGCTCATCTTATCCGGATTAACGATTCTATCATATACCTTTGTGGATGGATACAATATATGGTATAGCCTAGTAGCCGGACCCTTCAACCTAGTATCAGGTATGACTACTACCGGTTTCAACATTGGAACTATAGCCGGTTTATCAACAACTACAAAGCTCATACTCATCTCATCAATGTTTTTCGGTGGAATGGTTTTCTCAACGGCTGGAGGTATTAAGAGCTTCCGCCTACTAGTAATAGTTAAAAAGATCAAGTATTCGGCTTTATCGAGTATAATTAGTGGGAGGGTTGAGAAGGCTTTAAGGGTTGATGGAAGCCCCCTCAGCGAGCAGGAGATCTCCCAAGCCCTCCTATTCACGATAATACATGCGGCAGCAATATTCATTGGTGCAGTCTATATGACGATATATGGTTTCAGCTTCGTAGATACATTATTCGAGGCGACATCAGCTGCTGGATGCGTTGGTTTAAGCGTTGGAGTTGTATCGCCATCGGCCCCTCTAGGGGTTAAGGGGACTATTATGGCTCTAATGCTTCTAGGACGTATAGAGTATGTTCACCTATATCTACTCATAGGATATATTGCTGGTAGGGAGATAGTGAAGGTTATTAAATAACCGTGATGTATTAGTTGTTAATAGGTGAATATATAGTTGAAGATCCTAGTGATTGGTGGGGGTAGGGTAGCTGAGCAACTACTCAACTATATTGATTTGAAGAAGCATCAAGTATACGTTGTAGAGAGGGATCCCGATCGAAGGGTTGAATTATCGAGTAAATACGATATATTTGTAATAGGTAAGGACGCTACAGATGTAACACTATACACGAGCGATCTAGAGATGGATACCATAGATATGGTTATAGCATTAACGGGTTCCGACGTGATAAATCTATTCGTCCTAGCAATAGCTAAGATCTATAATGTACCATATCGTATAGCGAAGATAATTAATCCCGGATTAGCCGATCTACTATATGAGCTTGGACTGGGTATCCCGGTATCTCAGCCATCACTAGTAGCATCTGTGATCAGTAACTATATGGAGAGCGTTGTAACGCCGAAACCATTATTAATGTTTGGTGAATACGTGTTATATACTATATCTGTTGTCGAAACCGATCCCATTGTTGGAACCATGATTAAGGATTTAAAGCTTCCGGAGGATACTAGGATAATATTATTATTCGACGGCAAACATTATAGACCCCCAAGACTAACCGATAAGCTACTGCCCGGATACCAGTTAATAGTATTATCTAGGGAGAAGGATGTGGAGAAGTATTTTAAGGGATGAGGTATGAACGATATAGTATTCGATGCAGCGAATAATACTACAACTACAGTGGTTTATGGACCCGTAGAATCAATAATCTTTAAAATGTGGACTGCTATAGCGATAACCCTCCTAGTAGTTGTCATCCGGATAATCTTAGCTAGATTCATAACAGCCTTAATGAATAGGGGTAGGATATCTGCTGGGACTAAATCAACACTTATAAGATTAATAGATGTCATCTCGATATTCATAATACTTGTAGCCTTCTTAGAGCTAGTTGTTACGGCGTATATGCTTGTTGTAACGGTTGCATTATTAATAATCGCATCGATAATACTATTCTTCTACGAATTGAGGGAGTTCCTAGCATATATAAACCTACAACTACTCAGGCACATCCATGGTAGAACATATGAGTTTAAACTACCCCACCACGATAAACCAGTCTATGGTAGGATCATAAGTATAGAGCCGTTAAACTCGACGATAGAGGATATATATGGTAGGAGGATATATGTATCAAACACCCTCCTAGTTAATAGTATAATGACGGAGTACATACCATCAATACAGCTACTGATCAAGCTAAGCCATGCAGAAGGAGATCCTATGACGGTTGTCAACGATGTTATAGACTCAATTAAGAGGCTAGAATTAAGTGTGTTTAGGATCGATGAGAAAAAGATAGTTATTAGAAGGATCGGCGGCGGAGAGGTATCTATAATCATAAGGGCATTTCCAACAAGCCTACCTGTAAGACTAAGCGATCTACTTAGACTAGTTGAGAAGATAAATAAGTCTCTGGCAAAATATAATCCGGTAATACAGTTCTTAGAACAATACTAGGATATATTGGCTAATTTACGGATAATACACCTCTCAAGTCGAAGAATGTATAATCCGTTATCTTAACCCTAACCCTTCTGCCATAGTTTAATCCATTATCTCCATATATCACTACCGGGATGTAGTTATCCATCCTACCGATCCATCTCCGATCATACTCTGTTATGAATACGTCTACACCCATACCCATATATCTCCTATGGATCTTCCCACCCACTTCTTCAACCACTCTAAGGATCCTAAGCATTCGATCCTTCTTAACCCTGGTCGGGATCTGTGGTAGTGATGCTGAATACGTGTTTGGTCTGAGGCTATACGCTGCTACATGAACTCTTTCAAATTCAAGTTCTCTGATAATATTGATTGTCTCTTGGAAATCCTCTTCGTCCTCACCCGGATGACCGACTATTATGTCTGTAGCAATGCTTATACCGGGTATCTTCCTTCTAATCTCCCTTATTAGTTCTCTATACATGTCTACGGTGTATTTCCTACGCATGATCTTCAACACTTTATCGCTGCCGCTCTGGAGGGGTATGTGTAGGAACCTGTATATTCTTGGATTATCCCTTATAGCCTCCAACAGCTCGTCCAGTATATTAATCATGGTATCCGGATTCATCATACCTATTCTAACCATATAGTTCCCCTCAACCTCTTTAATTTCATTGATCAGTTCCGGTAGTTTTTGTCTGCCATATATATCTAATCCATAGGATGCTGTATCCTGGCCGGAGAGCTCGATCTCTACAGCTCCCTTATCAACAGCTTCTCTAATTGCTTCGACGAGGTATTTTATTGGGTAGCTTGTAAGCCTCCTCCTAGCTAGCTTTGTGATGCAGAAGCTACAGTTTCCTAGGCATCCCTCCTGTATGGGTATGTATGCTATATGTTTCTCAACCCATGCCTTAATACTTCTCCGATCCCTCTCTCCGTCGAGCAGTATGATCCTGCCGGGGTTTTCTACAGCCATCCATATTCTCGATGAGTTCTGTGGTGATACTAGGCTAGCCTCTGGAGCTATACGTGCTACCTGGTATGGTTGTGCTTTAGCCATACACCCGGCTACTATAAGCTTCTTATCATTCTCCAAGGCATATCTTCTCAACTCTTTGATCCTCTTAATCATTTTAAGCTCTGTATCATATCTCACAGTGCATGTATTAACTACTAACACATCTGCGTCCATCGGTGAATCAACTATATTATGCCCTCTACTGCTCAACACTGTCTTCATTATAGCCTCATCTCCTCTGTTTAATGCACAGCCATAGGTCTCTATGTATACTCTAGCCATATCCATCCCCCCTTGATACCCTCTATATAACCCTAGAAAAATATCCCCTTATAACCAGCCATGATCTCTCAGACTATTAGAATAACTATATTACCCCAATCTATAGTAGTTGATTAATAATATGTCTTTAAAGATAACGGAGGATGATCTATATGGCTAGGAGGGTTAGAGAGTATAGTTATGAGGAGTTACTGGATAGAGCTTATAGTAAACTACCATCAAAACCTGTTGATGGAGAAACCTTTGAACCGCCTAAGGCTGAGGTTATGATCGTGGGTGGTAAAACGATAATACTGAACTTCGCAAAGATCGCTGACATATTGAACCGTGACCCAAAGATCCTTCAGAGATATTATATGAAGGAGCTTGGAGCACCAGCATTCTTAGGGGAGTCTGGACAGCTGATCATTCAGGGTAGGTTTGGACCACACATAATTAATAGGTTGCTCGAAATGTTCGTCAAGAAATACGTGATATGCCCAACATGTGGTAGTAGATTTACAGTGTTGAAGAAAGTTGGTAAAGTATTCATATTGAAGTGCCAAGCATGCGGTGCTGAAACAACCCTAGAAGCCTTCTAAACACCATGTCTAGATCGTTTTGAAACTATTATTTAAGAGGGGGTTTTAGGAGAATTCTACATAGGACGTATTTATAATTATATGGTGTATCGGGATAGGTATGATCGATAAGCTTAGACTAGGGCTTGGAATGGTCTATGTTAAGAAGCACTATGCTGAGGGATACCTAGTTGTAGCTATATGTGATGCTGAACTCCTCGGTGAAACCCTTATCGATGAGGGGAGGGGGATAAAGTTTTATATCGACCCCAACTTCTATAAGGGTGATCTATTATCCGTTGATAGAGCGATACGTGAATTATCCAAGGCCGACATAGCAAACCTTGTTGGGAGGAGGATTGTTGGTAGAGCCTTGGAGGAGGGGCTTATACATAGGGATGCAATTATAGAGATAAACGGCGTACCCCATGCACAACTCCTAGTCCTGAGGAGGTGAGGGGATGCCTAGGGAGAGATACTGTATACGTTGTGGGAGGATCGTTGGGGAGGATGAGCCGTTAATCAATGGCTTATGCCCCGACTGCTATATAAGATATCATGGAATATTCTCGACAACACCCCTCCTAAGGATAACTATTTGTCCGCGATGTGGTTCATGGCTCTATAGGGGGGTGTGGAACGATCCACTGCCGATCGAGGAGGTTATACGTAGAGTCATCCTAGGCGAATCCCATAGACTACTATATAGGGATGTAACATTATTGGATGTAGAAGCTATATCGCCAATATATAAGATCAACGAGTCGCAACACGCCGTTAAGGTTAAACTGCACATACTACTAGCGGAGACATATCCGGCGGAGGTTGAAGAGGAGGTAAAACTAGTACTGGAACATAAGCTATGTCCCAGATGCCTATCAATAGCTGGGAAGACACATAAGGCATTGGTCCAGATTAGGAGTAGTAGGGGGTATCTGGAGGAGGATGAGAAGAGACTTGTTGAGAAGGTTCTCGGGGAGCCGGGTATTGCCGAGGAGGTTGTAGAGGTTAAGGAGGATAAGCATGGATTAGATATTAAGATGCTTTCAAGCGTTGCAGCCCGTAGGTTATCGACCATTATAAGCCGTGAGACTGGTGCTAAGGTTACAGAGTCCTTCAAGCCCACAAAATACCAGCCGGATAAGGGGTCTTGGAAGGGTATAACAACTCTCTCAGTTAGGCTACCGGATATACATGAGAGGGATCTCGTGGAGGTCGAAGGTGAGCCGGCGGTTGTCCGAAGGGTTGATAGACATGGTATATATGTTGAGAAGCTTGGATCCGGTGAGAGGGAGCATTATAGGCATGAAGACTACTGGAGAGGGAGGATCAAGAAGCCTGGCTACATGGTTTATGAGAGGGAGTATGAGGTTATAGCTGTAGATAAGTCTAGTATATACCTACTAGACGAGGAGACTGGTGAGATGGTAGAGTATCCTAGGACTGAGGGGTTGAAGAACGTCAAGGTAGGCGATCATGTGAGTAGGGTTAGAGTGAAAGATAAAACCTATATGGTTAAAGAACAATCTGATTAACATGGTGAGAATACATGCCTAAGAAGAAAAAGAGGAGGGGAAGGGAGGAGACAAGTAAGGAACCACCACTACCAACCGAGGGTACAGTGCTATGCGGAGTGATCAGGCTCCTTGGAGGGGATTATCTAGTTGTTAAATGCCTAGACGGTGTTGATAGAAAGGTGCGTATACCCGGTAAGATGCGTCGAAGGGTTTGGATGAATGAGGGTGATATAGTCCTAGTTGGTATATGGGACTTTTCACCAAACCGGGGTGAGGTTCTACATAGATATACCCGTGGCGAGGTTGCTAAGCTCGTCGAGAAGGGTGTATTACCTAGGGAGTTCTTAGAGGCTTTGAGTGAGTTTATATGAGTCGAGACGAGCTACCCGACATAATAGATTATACGAGTAAGAGGGAGCTTAAGAGGATTAAGGATAAGGATCTATATGAAACGGTTGAGGAGGTCTTCGATACAAAAACAGTTCTAACACTATACGAACTAATACGTAGAAGGATAATTAAGAGGATGAATGGTGTAATCAGTGCCGGTAAGGAGGCTAGAGTATATCTAGGTTATGGGCCTCGAGGGGAGAGGTATGCGGTTAAAATATACTTTACGAGCACAGCTATGTTTAAGAAGGGGATCCTTAAATACATCATAGGCGATCCAAGGTTTGAAGGCTTTCGTCCGAGGGATACGAGGAGTCTAATATATACGTGGACGCGTAAGGAGTTTAGAAATCTTAAGAGGATGTATGAATCGGGTGTTAAGGTTCCAAGACCTATAGCTTATAGGAATAATGTGTTGGTTATGGAGTTTATGGGTGAGGATAATAGGAGGTATCCGCTACTGGTTGAGGTTTATAATGATCTATCCTATGATGAGGTTAAACATATTTATGAGCTCGTAGTTGAGGAGCTTAAGAAGATCGTTTGTAGCGCTGGATTAGTCCATGGAGACTACTCTGAATACAATATAATGGTTAAACCGGATCTAGATATAGTGGTTATAGATGTTGGACAGGCAGTACCTCCCGAGCATCCTAATGCCCACTTATTCCTTGAGAGGGATATAGTTAATATTAATAGGTTTTTCTATAGAGAGGTAGGATTAGAGGATATTTATAGTCTAGAGGAGTTGTTGGAGGAGATGGGGGAATGCTTAGGGATGAGAAGGGAAGGCTGAGTATGGGTGTTACCCGTCTATATGAGAGGGTTCCACCGGATAGATTAGGGGTTTTGATCGGTGAGGGTGGTAGGGTTAAGGAGGAGCTTATGAAGAGGACTAATACATTGATAACTGTAGATTCTACAACCGGTATGGTTATGATCGAGCCTGCATCGCCAAATACTACGGCGTTGGAGCTTATGAAGGCTAGAGATGTTGTTAGAGCTATAGCCTATGGATTCAGCCCTGAGAGGGCTTTTAGGCTGTTAGATGAGGATCAGGTCCTCATAGTTATTGATTTGAAGCAGTATGTTGGTGATAAACCGAACCATATTCAGAGGGTTAAGGGGAGGATTATCGGTGAGGGTGGTAAGGCTAGGAGGATTATAGAGGAGATGACTGGTACGTATATATCGGTATATAAACACTATGTTGCGATTATAGGCGATTTCGAATCGGCAAATATTGCTAAGAGAGCTGTAGAGCTGTTGATCGAGGGTAGGAGGCATGGAACGGTTTATCGATACATTGAGAGGGAGACATTCCTGGAGAAGAGGAGGAAGATGAGGGAGTTGTGGCGTAAACCATACTAGGCTTCTATCCCCTCTAATGCGGGCCTAGTCTACATCTCCTAGATCGGTTTCAGCCTACGGGTTTATACCCGGGTTCCCTCTTCATCGGGGAATACTCTATTATCACTGTATGTTTTGAGGGATTATTTTAATACTTCTATTACCCTTAATACTATCGTAGACTTAGATGTGTGGGTGTTTAGTGTGTCGTTGATACCTTATAGGAGATCGTTTATTGTTTCTGCAGATGTTGATCGTGTATTGGAGGTTTTGAGCGGGATCGGTGATGTGTTTAAGGATTTACCTTACTTCAAGCTTAGGGGGGAGACTGAGAAGGGTTTTATATATGAGGTTTCGTATAGGAGGAGGTTTTCGAAGCTGACTGATAAGATCCTTTTAACTGTTAAGAGGGAGTCTGGAAATACCTTCTCGATAACTATTATTGGTTCTAGGGTTGAGATGGCTATCTATATTAGAGCTGTGGGTGAGAACGTTAATACACGTATAGATATTAATGCTACAGCTAGAGCTGAGAAGTCCGGTTTGGTTAAGCACATGTTGTCCGATATAGCTTCTAGGATCGAGGAGTTTGTGAAGGAGAATGTCAAAAAGCCTGCCGCTGCTAAACCGGCTAGACCCGTAGAGGCTAAACGGGAGGTTGGGGAGGAGAAGCCCGCCGTTCTCCCACTGACGGAGTTTAAGAGGGAGGGTATAATTTCTAGACCAGCCGGTGTTGAGAAGCCTCCGGCCGGAAAACCGGCGGCTCCACCGGCTAAGCCTCCCACACCTCCTCCGAAACCCTCAAGACCTGTTAAGCCTGAGATATCTCTTCCCCCTAGGGAGGAGTTGGAGAATAAACTGCTTGACCCATTATGGATTGCCCAACTACTCATGCATTGCTCACTAATATCTAGGAAGACCATGCCCCTACCATCATCTCCGAAGGAGCTTATAGATATGGCTAGTGAAGCTATAGGTGGGGAAGAATACCCGTTAATAATGATAAGTATACGTGGAGAAGATATAGACTCGCACATAATATACGATCCAAAAACACACGATATAAAAGCCGCTAAAACAACCATAGGGGGAATACTAGACTATAAAGGAGACGAAGCACTAAAGAAACTATTCGAGAAAAAACAACAAATAATGAACATAAAAATATGGGGAATCAAAAAACTACCACAATAAAAACCCCGAAAACTATAAAACCCAAAACAATAAACATAATAAAACGACAACAAAGGATGACCTCTGATGGGCCCGTAGCTCAGCCAGGCAGAGCGCTGGGCTCCAGGTCTTTTCACTGGGTTTGTTGACCTATTTAGTGGGGATGAAAGAGATCTGGAGCGAGGCAGGGGAAACCCAGTGGTCGGGGGTTCAAATCCCCCCGGGCCCATCACCACGATGGGCCCCATTTTAATCATCTATTATCCATTATTCCCTTGTATTTCATAATTCGTGTGCCTCGATAGCTCTTTAAATACTCCTTATATAATGTATGTGAAAAGATAATAGTGAGTTGGTTTTGATGAATCATGATATAAATGAGCTTATAGGTACTAATTTTAGTATTCATAGGTTACTAGAGCTACATGCTGAGATATTTGAATATGCTGATCTACCCATGATAAGATATGGCGAATTACACAACTCTATAGGAATATGCGGTTCCAGAGGGTTCATATTCGCAGACTGTATAGTATCAAAAACGGAGAGTAGGGCTAGACTTAGAGAAATTATTAAAGGAAGAAATGTGAAGGTATCGCTTAGTACTACACGTTATTCGACACTATACGCTGGTGTCCGATGGTTATGGCCTCTTAGGACTAGAGGTATGGGCTCTATATCTTGTTTTATAGGTAGTAATAAGAGTATCAGAAAAGCACCTAATGTAGTATTTGTAATTTCTGTTCCGAAAACAGTAATTCCATATCCTAAACGAAACCCGGAAGTATATAGGGAATGTCTCAGCAATAGGGAAGATTTTCTAGCAATGCTCGGGGGATTTATCGATGGTGATGGTAGTATTAGTGTTTACTGGAGTAAAAATGGCAGAGTAAGGAGAGAAGTATCTCTCGCTACAGCAGATAAATGGTTTGCTGATTTGATATACAAACGATTTGTTCAAGAACTCGATCCTGATGCAGATTATGATGTAATTATGAGAGATAATAAAAAGAATATCTATAGGATTACATCTAGGAAAATAAAGGTAATAGAAGAATTAGAACCATACATATATCATCCTATAAAGCGTATTAAAGCTGCATTAGCATTGGGTTCACATGGTAAATATAAAAGGTTTGTGATTAAACTTATTCGTGATAAAAATTATATGAAGTCCCTAAATCATGTTGATCTTATTCTCTCGACTAATAGTTGTAAGAGAATAGGTTATAGAATATATGCTGAAGCACTGCTTGATATTACCCAATAACTACAGAAAACATGAAAACTTATACAATAGTATTATTAAAGAACACACTATTAATACTCATAATAAGGAATTCATTACTCTCAAAATAGGACATTATCTTAATGAGGTGAAGATTTAGATTAGGACCCCCGAGTCTACTATTCTTCTTTTATTTCTTTGTTGGCCATGGCTGTAGGTTTCCGTGTTTTGTTCTTTCGAGTGGTTTTTCTCCGATTGTTTCGGTTATTGTTGCTTCTACTATGTATACTTCTCCGCGTATGAGGTGCCCAGCGTATGTTTCTCCCTTTGGTCCTCCTAGGACTACGTGTAGGTGTGTGTAGGGTTTATCATCTTTTAGGCTTATGTTCCCGATCCCGCTGGCTAGTTCGTAGAATCCTTTAAGCTCTATCTCCTCATATACTCCCTTAGCTGTATTATAGTATCCTATCACCGGGTTTTTCAGGGAGCCGATCAGGTTGATGTATCCATTAACGATATTCTCCCTAGCAGCGAACATGTTTAGATAATCGAGTAATTCGCTACCCTCCGGTACACGGATCATAAACACCCTACCAATCCTAAACACGTCTATCCACCATTATAATATATAGTTACCGCCGGGATAATTAGGATAATAGCTGTATCAGCATAGTGGAGTATTTTCTCGAAAATACATTTACTCAAGCATTTCCCTAATTATCTTTATCGCTTCCTCAACTGTTAATGGATCGTCTGGATCCGTGATCCTGTTTAGTATTTCTTCAGCCTTCTCCCTATCCCTCTTTATTAGTCTAAGTATTAGCTTGTAAAATCTAAGCTCTATCTCCCTAGTCTCAAGCTTATATTTAAGATACAATTCATAACCATTAGGCATTTTTTCTCTCCACTATATTAAGGGGAGAACAATATTTTTAAGATCGAGGATAAATCACTATTCTCTAAAACGATAATCCTCCTAACGAAGCCTCAAACTAGTTGACGGCAAAGGATTTATTACTCCTAGTATATTCCTATAATGAATACATGGGAGAAATAGTGGGGATAAGGGCCCGTCGTCTAGCCTGGTTAGGACGCCGCCCTGACGAGGCGGAGGTCCGGGGTTCAAATCCCCGCGGGCCCACCACTATATCTATGGTGCATCCTCTCAAATCATATCTTTACTCAGTAAACAATCTTTATCCTCAACTATAATAATACTAAAAATATCAGGGGGCATTTATGAGTGGTAAGGGTAAATGGGTCGAGATGGGCGAGATTATAGGTGCAATACCCATTAAAATGGGTACACTACCGTTCCTAATGCTCGTCGCTGAGAACGGTATATTGATTACTAGTCCGAAGCGTGAGTTTTTGAAATCAGTAATAGCCTCAGCCATTGGAGTGTCTAAGCTGTTATGGGTGAGAGCTCTGGTTAAACTATCCAAGATGCGTGGACGAGTTAGTCGAGAAGCTAAAGGGTGAAGGTGAAGGCTTTAAAATAATAGGCTTCGCTAAGAGGGAGCTGATAAGGAGGATAGAGTTTAAACGTAGATTCTCCGGAATAGGAGTCGTAGGCTTCACAATACATACAGTCGACGGTAAGAGGCTCAAATTCAACCTAATCTATGGTAAGGGAATAGGCATGGATAAAGAGGAAGCTGTAGAAAAAGCAGTAAAAACACTGAAAAAACTAGGCACCCCCATCGAGAAGAAAATATAGAAAACATAGAGGAAAAGGTAAAAACACGGAATAGACATAGATATAAAATGTCCCCCGCCCTTCGGCGACGCAGCCGTAAAGGCTAGGGAATGAGCCGAAGGTTCCCGGCCTTCAACCCAACCATACATCATAATTATTTAAACCCCCTCTAAACAATCCAGTATCCCCGGTGATGAATCCTCCTCTCACCCCCAGGAGCCGGAGGGATGCGATGAAGCACCTCACGGTAGCTGAGAGAGGCGCCGATGAGGAGCCTATTCCCTCGATGATATGGATGATTACTGCACCGGTTTCCGAGGCCCATCCCCCTCCACATGGTTAACCATAGTGTTTCTCCGTGGGATGATAATGTTTTAAAGGCTTGATTATACATGTTTAATGGTTAGATATAGTGTAGGCGGTGAGTCTGGGGGGTTGAAGTATCCACTGGATAGGATATGTGTTAAGAGCGGTATACTATGTCCGAATTGTCAGAGGAAGGTTAACATGGGCATCGTTGGAGAGTATGAGATACCAGTGATGAAGGCTATGATGGAGCTTGAAGAGGAGATGAAGGAGCTACGTAAGGGTGAATACATTAAAGCATATGATCTAGGAGACCAGGTGATAATACTGGTTAAGGGTATAGATAACCCGGTCGAGAGGGATAGGATCGGTAGGAGGCTCTCATCGAGACTGCATAGAAGGGTTAAGATAGTAAACTATACACCAGATAAGAAACAGGTCGTAGAACAAATAATATCGCCGGCAACACTACTAGGACTAAACACTCTATGGCTACCCGACGGGACGGAACAGGTAATAGTTAGAATACCGCGTAGGGATAAGAGATACCTGAGGGATAGACTGGGTAGATTAGAAGAGCTACTCTCAAAAATATTCGACAAACCAGTAAGGTTTAGATTTGAAGCAGTATTCTAACCCTTAAATTCGGCAAAATATCGGCAATCCTAGTCTATCCTAGGTTTAGGAGCTATATAATAGGTCATATGTGTAGATTTTCCTTAAACAACTCCCTTAGCAATATGGTTGCATAATATCCTTTTTCGAGCATGAACCTAATAATAACCTTATCATCGACCCCCTCTATGGATACCTCCCTAGGGTAGAATAATCCCCTCCTATACCAGCATCTATCCAGATCCTCGAATATACTGGGATCTACGCCTTCGGATCTACATATATCCATGTAGTAATCCTCGGATCCACTACATGAGGGCATAGGATATTCTTTATCCAATGCACTCCAGCCATACATATCGATCATATTCGAGATCATGAGGTTGTAGAGGTAGGATTGATATGCATCAATGAATAAACCCTTAAGCATACTCGTGAGGAGTTTCCTCAGTCCTCTAAAACCGTGCTTCTGAATATTGTTTATCAATTTATACTCATAGTATAGCCTCCGATCGAACACTCCCATAATTCTACGAATAGTTAGATCTACGGGTTCACCGGGGTAGAGCCTGTATAGTAGTTCATCCATAAATAGATCAACCCTACCAGCGAGTAGATACTTACCGAGTAAATGGGTATTAAATCTCTTAACTCCAAACCTCTGATACCCATAGTATGACGGTAAACCCCTCCTCCGGATAACCCCGATTACCTCACTTATAGTTTTGAATACATCCCTATCAGCATTCTCTACTATTATCTCGAATCTATTACCTACTAGATCGTTTCTTGAAGGCTTACGTTTCACACTACCAGTTAAGGTAGCCTTCCATATCGAGGTAAAGTATTCCCATGATACATCCCTCACAATACTCTTCTTAACGAAGAAATGTTGAACACTTGTAGAACCCCTATCCTTTAAGCCTAGGAAAACTATGTTCTGCTCAGGGACTCTGATCATCTGTGAAAACTCCCTTAAAACCCTCCATGTATCAACCCCTCTCTTAACGATCCTATATACTAGGTATTCCCCATCTAGACCCATATCATACCCTAGCCTCTTAAGATCGATTATCTCTGTAACGTGGAAGTTGTGTGGGTTTGGGGAATATCTCACTGATATACGTTTGTCTGTGAGATAGTGTTTAAGACCCAATGCATAGTCTAGAGGGTGTCGATAAATATTCTTCATAACAGCTTCAACCCGCCGGTAACCTTATCGATTACTTCGGAGGGAGCGGGGCCTATACCTATAGCCGTCAACGTTCCCGGTTCAAGCTGTGTCCGGCCAGCATCTCTAACTATGGATACTGGTAGGTCTAGTTTTTCAGCCCTATATGCTAGATCCAGTAGATCCTTCTCACTTCCACCCTTAACAACGATCTTCTTCTGCCCAGTCTCCCACCATAGATCAAACCATCTCCTCCAACGCCTACTATTATAGGCTTTAAAGGCTGCAGATACAGCTGCATGGGCTACCTGTACAGCTAGCTTACCCTTACCCATCCTTATATCCGTCCTCACAGCTATTACCTGTTTATACTCGTCCACGATGATACACCACCGGGTAGAATATATTCAATTGGGAGGTAATTTTATTAAATCCGTATCCGGTATAATAGGGTTAAGAATTGTATCTAGAGATAGACACGTGGTTTAATAGGGGTGTGGATGGTTTGGCTTCGAAGTATAGTCTAGCATCTGCCAGCATAGCTATTGAGGAGGCTTCATCACCACCAGTATGTTCCAGCTGCCATAGACTGATACCACCCCACGAGCATGGGACAAGCTTCCCATGCCCCAATTGTGGACAGGTCGTAATTATTAGGTGTAAGAAGTGTCGTAAACTAGGTGTTCCATACATATGTCCAAACTGTGGCTTTAAAGGTCCATAACTGGGAGGTGTATGTGTTATGGCTAAGGTCCTCGTACTTGTAAAGGTTCTACCGGAAGACATAAATATTGATCTTGAGGAGTTGAAGGAGAAGATTAGGAAGGCTCTACCCGAGAACTATGAAATCAAAGCACACGATATAGAGCCTATAGCCTTCGGGTTAAAGGCTTTAAGACTAGCCATACTAATACCTGAGTATACCGAGGGGGGAACCGATCCCCTAGAGAAGATGATCATGGGTGTTGAAGGAGTTAGTCAGGTGGAGGTTGAAGCTGTACATAGGATGTCCTAGTAAGAATAAGTTTTTATAATCTAGCGTGTAAAATATTTTCTACAAATACATATTATTTAAGGGGTTATATATAGAAATTGGAAATAGAAGATTTCATTATCCTTAGGTGGAATCGATGAGTATATCACCGCCAGAGAGGAGAAGGAGTAGGAAGAGGCTAGCCCTAAGGGTTCTAGAGGCTGAACTACGCGATGTCGGTAAGGGTATTGCACGTATAGATCCCGATGTTATGGATGAGCTTGAACTCGAGAATGGAGACGTAATACTTATCGAGGGCAGGAAGAGCACCGTCGTTAGAGCTATACAGAGTAAACCGCAGGATCGGGGGCTTAGGATCATTAGGCTCGACAACTTCACCAGGCAGAATGCAGGCGTTAAGATCGGTGATAGGGTTTTCGTTGAGAAGGTTGATATTAGACCAGCCATCATGGTTAAACTAGCTCCGGCAGCAAAATACTATACACAGACCGGTAGAGCGGCTGCAAACTATATACGTAACAAGCTCCTATATCGTCCACTACTGGAGGGGGATATAGTCCCGGTCCAGATCGCTACACAGATGCTCCCCTTCAAGGTGGTGTTCACGAAGCCTAAGGGGCCGGTGATCATACAGAAGACCACAAATGTGTTCCTACTCGAGAAACCCGTTGAAATGTATAATCTACCCCGTGTAACCTATGAGGATATTGGTGGTTTAAAACACGTTATACAGAGGATTAGAGAACTCGTAGAGCTACCCCTCAGACACCCGGAGCTCTTCCGCCGTTTAGGGATTGAGCCTCCTAAAGGGATATTATTATATGGTCCACCGGGATGCGGTAAAACGCTACTAGCTAAAGCGGTTGCAAACGAATCCGAAGCATACTTCATAGCTATAAATGGCCCCGAGATTATGAGTAAGTTCTATGGTGAATCTGAGCAGAGGCTACGCGAAATATTTGAACAGGCTAAGAAGAATGCACCGGCGATAATATTCATAGACGAGATAGACGCGATCGCTCCTAAGAGGGATGAGGTTGTAGGTGAGGTTGAGAGGAGGGTTGTAGCACAACTATTAGCACTAATGGATGGATTGGAGAGCCGTGGAGACGTCATAGTTATAGCTGCAACAAATAGACCTAACGCTCTGGACCCAGCACTCCGTAGACCCGGTAGGTTTGACCGCGAGATCGAGATACCATTACCAGATAAACAGGGTAGGCTCGAAATACTACAGATCCATACACGTGGAATGCCTCTAGCCAGAGATGTCGACCTGGTTAAACTAGCCGAGATAACCCATGGATACACTGGTGCTGATCTAGCCGCATTGGTGCGTGAAGCAGCACTACACGCTCTACGTAGATATCTTCCAAAGATAAATCTTGAGGAGGAGGATATACCCATAGAGGTTCTAGAGAACATGGAGGTCCGTATGGAGGACTTCCTAGCAGCATATAAGGAGATAGTTCCAAGCGGTCTAAGAGAGATCTATGTAGAGATACCCGAGGTCTCATGGGACGATATCGGTGGCCTAGAGGAGATCAAACAGGAGCTTAGACAAACCGTTGAATGGCCTATGAAGAATCCGGAAATGTTTAAGAGGATCGGTATAAAGCCTCCACGCGGTATACTGCTTTTTGGTCCTCCTGGTACTGGTAAGACTTTGTTGGCTAAGGCTGTTGCTACTGAGAGTGGTGCTAACTTTATAGCTGTTCGTGGACCAGAAATACTAAGCAAATGGGTAGGAGAATCAGAAAAAGCAGTGAGGGAGATCTTCCGTAAAGCCCGTATGTACGCTCCCGTAGTGATATTCTTCGACGAGATAGATGCGATCGCTCCGGCTAGAGGGTTCTCAGCGGATACAAGGGTTACTGAGAGGATCGTTAGCCAATTATTGACGGAGATGGATGGTATATCGCGTATCGAGAACGTCGTCGTTATTGGCGCTACTAATAGGCCGGATATACTTGATCCAGCACTACTCAGACCCGGAAGATTCGATAAGATAATCTATGTACCACCACCGGATGCTAATGCTAGGCTTGAGATATTAAAGATACATACCAGGTATATGCCTTTAGCAGAGGATGTAGACCTATACGATATAGCCCAGAGAACTGAGGGATACAGCGGTGCCGATCTGGAAGCCCTAGTGCGTGAAGCAGCTATGAGGGCTCTAAAGGAGGATATAAACCTTACAAGGGTCTATATGAGACACTTCCTACAGGCTATGGAGTATGTGAAACCATCAATAACTCCGAACATCGTTAAACTATATGAGGAGTGGGGTGTTAAAGCTAGGCAGAGGCTACCTAAAGAATATCTAAGACCATCACTATACACATAGATCATTGAGAGGCTGATACATTATGCCCGAACAAGTTGTTTGGAGAAACTATCCATTATTTAGAATAATACTTGAGGAGGCATTAAAGACCCCCAGAGGTGTTAGTGAGGATGAACTACTCGAGATCATACGTAAGGATTATAGATACGATGTATCACGTGGAGAATTCTACGAAGCACTACTACGTCTAGAACTCAGGGGATATGTAGTGGTTGAACAACTAGCTAAGAAAAAGATCATCAAGCCATCACCTTATTTAGGGAAGATACTACATCAAAGATATTAATGGATGATGAACGACCAATCTACCGAATGGAATGGATGTCGAGAAACGCCCTTTCTGACTTTCCATTAAAACCCTATAGAACGATTAATCTGGATAACTAGAATAATTAGATGTATTCTTTACTCTATCATTGGGAGAATTATAGGTTTTTCTACAAATTTTTCCAAGTATTTTACATTTAAATTTTTATATCTTTCAACTTTATGGTCCTCACATCCACATTTAATACCTAGTTTTTTGAATGTATATGGTAGTTTTTGTGTTTTGTAGACTAGATATAAAATGTATTTATAGATCATTTTATTTCTCCACGGAATTTCTAGTCTAGATAGAAGGTTCATAAATTCCGGAAAGTCATATATCGTAACTATATTTGAATAATTATTTTTATCGACAAATTCTTTTAATCCTTTAAAAGTCATATAGTCATCAATTACAACGGATATAGTAAATTTATGTCTAGTATTTTCATTTATGATTTTTCTTATTAATGCATACAAATGTGCATCATCTTTATCTTAATTTTAGGCAAATTCTATTACTTCATTATCAATATCATCAATTATACTAATTATGTTAAAATACTTTTCTTTATCTAGGATTTCTATAAACCTATTCAAAAGACTCTTGAATGGTTCAACCCTTACATTTTTAAGTTCATTAACCACGAAATCGCTTATTATGATAGTAACTCCAATTTTCTTATTTAATACTTTAAAGATCCTAAGTATTCTATTTAGTGATCTGTAATCCCAATAATATTTGTTCCTTAAATACTCAAATACGTAGAATAAATCTATTAATACGCTTGTATCGATTACAAAAAACTTCTTCCTCAATATCTCACCAAATAATGTTTATTGTTGTTCAACTATTTCTATTGGAATTGGAATAGGGAGCATATGTTTATCTGTAAGATTAACTATCAAAGGAATAGCATCGTTCACAGTGTAAGATATTATCTGTCTTTTTAGTTCCTCTGGAAGATTTTCTGGTTCAATATCTATGTATTTTTTAATTTCTTCATCTTTTTTGATTAAGATCAGAAACTTCATCATTATATCAAGTACACGTAATGGTCTATCAGTATTTTCTCCTCGTAGATCCATTGTAACATTTAGTAATACTTCAGATATGTAAACATCTTCGAGGAATATCTGCCTATGAGAAATGGGGGACATAATTTGGGGTATTATTCTTGTTTTTACCGTTATAGGTGGCGTGAGAAGTCTATGAGGATATATTCTATTTGATTGAAGTGTTATAAGTATGCTTCTAATAATCTTGAGCACAGGTTTCTGGCTCATAATTTCACCATATAATGTTGATAATATAATTGTATAGAGATTATTTCATGAATGGATTATAAATTTATATATAGATTAAGCTCTGAGTTTTGTATTCGTGTTCACCACCGATAGATACGTTGGTCATTGTAGGAAGCATTCTAGTTTTCTCATCGGGTCTAGGTGATAAAGATAATCCTCTTTTTTTCTCGCGGTCTATTTCAATTTCGCCTATTTCGATCCTGATGTGTAGTCCATGTAGTATTGTGGTAATTTGTTCTGTGGTTAAATTATATTTGCGTAGTATTGATAGTATTAAACTTATATTATTCTCCCTCAAGGCTTGAATTATTTGTTCAACGTCGTGATCGTCATCAATAAAAGCTGTAAGTATATCTCTCATAATTTTCATGTTAGATTTCTCCATTTCTTCTCTAAGAATATTCGCTGATTTAGCCTTATGTAGCTCATCTTTCATAATTTGAATTAATAATTCATCGACCATTTTTCTAAACCCTCTTTTTGAGAGGAACTCTCCTTATA
>JALVIT010000027.1 GCA_027028545.1 Desulfurococcales archaeon | reverse complement strand
GATTAAAACATCAAAAAATAGTTTAGGAATGACAATGTTAAGAATTTAAACAAGTTGTTAAACATGATCTAATAAACCCTTAATGATTTCGATGAAAGCATCAATTTCAGATTTATCCCCTGAGATGAGATGGTTTAATGGAAAACCAGCAACTACCAGTTTTAAATCTACGTTTTCATCAATCGCAAATATGTATTCTCTTATAAGATTATCTTCTTTGAATATACAGTCGTTGAAATATCCCTTATAATACGGGTAAATAAGGACAACACTATTGATTCTAGGATTTATTTTCCTCGAGAGTCTTAGATACACATAAGCCTGCCGTATATCGTTGGGGTCGGGATATAAGGGTTTTCCATTACTACATAACGACTTATACTTCGTATCTAAACACAGTAGTAGTCCTCTATTAGAAGATTCTCTAATACATATATCTGGCTTCTCCCTTACTTTACTGCTAGAGTCCTCCCGGATTAATTTGCCGATATCAACCTCCTCCTCAACAATGTATCGCGCACCTAGATACTCCTTTAGAGCCCTATATACGTAGTGCTGGAATAATTGGTCGCTCCTAATAAAGTAGCCTGGAGCAATTCTTCTACGACTACTCCCTAAACCTTTGATAATCATCAATGCTAGATCATAAGGGATCTTAAACCTCTGAGATAATCTGTTGAAGACTGTGTAACTAATCATACTTGTCGGCTTGATTGACACTACATCATCATATATTGAAAGAATCCTTGATGAAAGCGATCTAACCTCCCTTATATTAGTCCTATTATACACTATCTGTACTGCAAGCTTCAAAACTCTATTTAGCAAGTTATCCGTTGAGTTATCAAGATATTGCAGCGAGATAATATGTTGTCTCAATTCATGCTTTCTAACCTGTCTCGCGAATAGTATCCTCCCACGAATTCTCTCCTCTTCACTGATCCTCTTAACATACTCCCTATAAGCACCTTTCATTAATTCATCGTATAGCAAGTTAGTGTAGAGGTAGAAGAGAATTTCATAGAACCCCCTTGTTCCAAGGGATCCGAGCCTTACCCAAATATTATCATTGATTAATGAAGGATTCTCGATTAGAGTGTAGTGTATGAAATTATAGAATAACCTTACTAGTTCAACATAGTCTACTTCTTCACCAAGTTTATGTAATGGGTAGAATTTTGGAGGTATTATTATTAATTTATCATTGACAACAGTGAAACCTATCACTTCCTCAACCGGCTTCATATAGATACTGCATTCTCCCCCGCTCCTACACTCCTTTATTGAAACACTAAGAATATTTCCTCGAGTAACTCTTCCCTCTATAGGCATTATTACTGGGGCGGTATAATTGATATAAGTGTTTATATCGGTAAGAGCAACATTATCGAGGAAGCACTCTTTTCTCTCTCCTATTAATATTTCATTACCATGTATGATACACTGTATAGACTCCATGAAACCACTTCGGTCTTCCTATTATACTAGCCTGATCTCTCCAGAATACTGGCTAGGTTTTCAACAATTTCCTCCGGGGACATATCCTTAACGCTGTCCTTTACCCCGTACTCGTCAACAAATGCATCACCCAGTATTTTCTTCAACACATCCATCCGATCATAGAAGTACTCCTCTAGCAATGGTATTATCTCGTATTTAAAGATCCTCGAGAACATTTTCAGCTTTAAATTTTCATTTTCAATATCTTTTAGGACGAGGAAGTAGCTGTGCCCTATCTCGTGGTCTCGATCTAGTTCCTCCCTGATCCTACTATTCAGGTACTCTAATAATCTTCTAACATTGATAGAAGCCCTACTAGTTCTCAAAATAATATTATCTAGTAAGTCTAGCCTAGACATTATTTTTATAAATTTAAACCTACGCCTCAACGCGAAGTCTATTAACG
>JALVIT010000026.1 GCA_027028545.1 Desulfurococcales archaeon | reverse complement strand
GAATATATACTAGCCAGGTATTCTAAGACAAAAATACTTAGAAGGAACATATTGATCAAATACCTCAACTTATCAATAACAACGGATAAAGCAACAGTATATAATAATTACCAGTTGCTATCAGCCTATCTAGAATTAAAATATAATTTGACAAGCTCTAATCTCATAGTCGTTAAAAAGACTGTTGATAATAAATACTATGTTAACATAGTAGTTAATAATACAAGATTCAGCTACCATAATATATCTAATGATAATAACCTACAGAAACTAATATCAGGTAGCCTAGTAAGGATCATATTAAACGATGTGGTAGACTATAACCTACTAATCATAACTAGAAACGGCCACTACATCTATGAGGAGAATATAACCTCTCCAAACCTATTGCCAAAAGCAGCCAATACAACCTTTAGTGTTCCAGCATATATCGATCCCTACATGTACGTAGAGGTTCCGATCATAAATACGAGCTATATAACATATACATCCTCATTCAAAATACTAGTCGAAACAACTTATCACGGACCACAACTATACACAAATATAAAAATATTGAATGGACAGGGGGTTGGTGCCGATAATGTTGAGGCTATTAAGAATATAATTAGGAACTTCGCGGAAATCATGGATAACGGCATAATCCTTGTTAAAGGTAGAAATGTAGAGTTCGCATATAATGGAGAGATATCTTCAAGCATAGTGTTTACACACGATAATGCTAGTAGGCTCTATAGTGTTGAGATATCCGTTATAGGGGGGAGGAGGGGTGGTAGTTCCTCTCCCGGTATAATGTATTATATATATGTCGTCTTAATCGCGATCCTTATTATGTTAATCGTATATTATCTATACCGATCTCTAATAATGACTCGTAGATCTTCTTAGAAGCGTATTCTAAAACGCTATACTGGTTAAATAATGCCTTTAACCTAGTGATTAGTGGTAGTTTAAGCTTAGCACCGGCAGCCCTAACATGTCCTCCCCCGCCAAGCCTCTTAGCGATCTCTCTAACATTTATCCTCCTACTCCTAAGGCTTAGCTTTCCATCCCGCGATATTATTGCTGCAATATCGGCGTCCGTTCTACCCATTATATAAGCTGCCACAAAACTATTGTCAACACTATCACTTGACGGCGCAATAGTGACCCTGACACCATTGATCTCTCTAATGATATATGAGTTGGAGAGACGTTTAAACTCCAGTAATTCTTTTTCAAGCCTTCTAACAATTACATCTGTGAATTCATCACTCCACAAAACACCCCTACTAAGAACCTCTATAACGTGTAGACGCCACCTATGACTATCCCTTCTACGGACCAGTCTGAGATACCATGGACCCCTCCAATGATCGAACCTCCATAGATCACCAGCACATACACCCGCAACAAATTCCTCTATGAAGGATTCATCGATCACACTCCTCTTCCTTGGCGCATACTTAGCTATGACCCCTGTAGCACATGTCGACCTATCTATGAAGGCTTTAACGCCTAGTTTCCTTAGTGTTTCTATCCATTCATTATCCCATACATGGTGATCATACCATTCAATAGCGATTCCACTACTACTTATTTTCTCGATGTATCTGATTATTCTATCCATGATCCTCGGATTCATGCCTAGATCCATTATAGCTATCTTATCCACACTAGGAATACCTATCTTATTTAAAGCCTTATCTAGAGTATAGGGTTCGCTGAAAACTATCCTCTTCGGAGGTGTCTCCTGTAGATAGATGTATAGTGAAGCGCTTCCAACACCATCAATATCTGTATGTGTTACTACTATATAGTCTCCACCGCTCAATACTGTACACCGTAGATTAGGATATCTATGAAAATATGCTAATAGGGAGTATAAAAGTTTAAGTAATTATTTGACGGATAACAACATGGAACTA
>JALVIT010000025.1 GCA_027028545.1 Desulfurococcales archaeon | reverse complement strand
CATAGAGAGATCGATTCGCTCGATGACGGGTATAGGAAGTTAAGGGATATGGAGGGAGAGCTAAGGGATAGTAGGGGTAGACTTGAGGGTGAGATAAAAACACTAGAGAAGGATGTGGAACAATATGAGAGTTATCGGAGGGAGTATGAGGAGGCTAGGAGGAAGAGATTATTCCTAGAGAGTATGAAGAAGTTTCTATACGGTGAGAGGAGGGGGGAGGGTCGATTCTATAAACTAGTAGATACCGTCGAGAAGAGGGTTAGAGGTATAGCATATGAGAAGTTCAAAACGGAGTTCATAAAGATGTTTCTAAAACTGATAGAGGGATACGAGAATATAAGGGTAGAGCTCGACGAGACGTTTAAACCAATATATATTGGAAGGGTGAAGAACGTTGAAGGACTAATAACCCAGCCCAGCGGTGGACAATTAACAAGTGTTAGCCTAGCATATAGGTTAGCATTAAATACCGTTGCACGGAGCATGACTCCACAATTGAAGCATAGCACACTCATACTAGATGAACCAACATACGGATTCAGCCCCGAGAGGATCGAGAAGCTTAGGGAGCTATTAAGGGATATTACCAGGAAGAATAGACAGATACTCATAGTAACACATGATAGAAACCTACTGGATGTAGGTGATTGCAGGATAAAACTCTCATACAACGAGATCATGGGTAAGACATTGATCGAATATGAGGGATGTAGAACACTTATACCAGAGTATGTAGAGTTTGTTAGAGATAAGCTATCTATGAAGACCACATCATTTACACAGACATTAACCGGGGAAGAGGCGGAGAGGGGATTTAAGCCAGAATTCAGGAAGAAGAGTAGGGGGAGAAGTATATTCGACTACATGTAACAATCTATACTTTTTAACCGTTATACAGATCCCCTATCTAACATATATACATTTCATAGCAAAAATATTTATAGCAAAAAGTAAAAAGAATATTTGTAGATACCCTCATGTTGGTAGGTGTATATGTTTAAGAGGGTAATTATTGCTTCATCCTTGATATGTCTCATCATAATCATATATTATATGATAGCTTATCCATTGAATAGTGGAAGAGCCTTACTATACACCTTCCTAATTATCCCTGTAGCGTTGATCATAGCTGACCTAGGGTCTAGAGAATATATATCTAAACTGGTCGATAGAAAGGTTAGAGATAAAGGATCGCTAGTAATACAGATCATGGCTATAGTATCCATCATAACATCTGGAACAATTATTACAAGAACATATGCAGACATGGTATTCAGAAACTATGGAACATGGGGGATCGGTGTAATGTATCAAGGCGATATACTAGCAGTATACGCTATGTCAGCTGCTGTAATATGCTATATGATATTATTATGGGATACAGAAATAGTAGTTCAAAAACGAGATCGTGGAAAAGATACTGCTTGATCACTAGGAATACGCATTCATTCATCCGGTAACAATATGTCATCTCTATAATCGCTAATTTAATATTCATAAACAATCCTATACTTCTATTTGAGGTGAAGGATTTGAAGGTTGAGGAGATCAGGAAATTAGCCCATGAGATGAGTATTAAGGAGAAGGAGTATGCTGAAGAGCTCCGAGAGCTAGCTAACAAGTTTAAACATCCCGTACTCCAAGCTCTTATACTTGGAATTGCTCAGGATAGTGATAAGCATAGTATATTCTATAAATCAGTCGAGGAGCTCTTGAGTAGAGTTCAACCCCTATTAACCGAGGAGGAGCTTGAAGTCATTAAGAAGGGTATTAGGAAACAATATAGAGATGGAGGCTGAAATGGTTGAATTCACGCGTAAACTAGCATTAGAAGCTGATGATCCAAGGCTTAAACTAATATTCTCAGCAATACATGCCGACGAATTAAAACACCATAAACTACTACT
>JALVIT010000024.1 GCA_027028545.1 Desulfurococcales archaeon | reverse complement strand
GATAATGTATTACTAGGACTTATAACCTTCGACGGAGATATTAAGAAGGCTATACCGCCAACACCGGATTATCAAAAGATCATAAATGCTTTGAAGAAGGAGAGACCCAATGGGGGGACGATCTATAGTATACCATTAGAGACAGCACTGCAATGGCTTAAACCCTATCGTGAATTCAATATAACGTCAATAGTTATCTTCGTAACGGATGGATTGCCATATGAGAAGGATATACCTAAGTATAAAGAGGTATTGGAGGAATACTACGATTACAATATACCGATCTACGCCATATTCATCTTCACGCCGGGATATGAAGAGGTTAATAGTATAGGTGAGACGATCGTTAGAGAGATAGCGTATATTACTGGTGGAGACTGGTATACTGTTGAGGAGGCTAATGAACTAATACCAATATTCAAAAATCTCGCTGAGGAAACCGTAATACTCTCCGGAAACTATTCGTTGAGATACAATATTAACTACGAGGTTGAATTTACGGAATACTATATACATATACCGGCTACAATAGCCTTCATACTGGCAATAATATATTATTCTATAAGGCTATTCCTATACAAAACCCTATTCTAGATAAGAAACCTATCTCCTACCCCTCCGGAAATAGACGCCCATAACTGCCAACCCTATGGTGTATAGGACTGCAGTAATCCTCAATGGGAGCTCCACGTCGAGATCCATCAATCTACCGCCAATACCCCTCGCAACCCCTCCTAGGAGGGTCCATGGTAAGCTTAATATACTGGCAACCCTCCCCCTTAGGTGTTCGGGCGTGATCTGCATTGATAATGCATTATATAGCGGGTTTGCTAGGTTCATCAATATACTCCTAGAGATATAGATTATGCCCGCTACCACGAAGCTATTCGTATAAGTCATAGCGATCAACAATGGTATGCTTGGAGAGGTTATTAATAAATAGGTCTTAACTATATCACCAACCCTCTCGACCAGGCGTGGTAGTCTAAGCATTAGAAGGGCCATAATCAACTGCTGTGTCCCAAGAACACTACCCAATTCACCACTAGTTGTATGGTATTTCAATGAGAAGTAGTAGTCTATATTATGTATAGACATTGCAGCTCCAAAACCTATGATCGCATTCGAGACTAGTAATATTAGTAGTCCTCGGGGTAAGTGTTTATATTCCCTGAATAGATCCATTATACTCTTAGCCCCCCTCTCCCTCCCGATCACGTGCTCCTCGATACGTGTCAGCATCATTAGGGCTAGGATTACGAGTATGGGGGGTGTTAGTATCATATATTTATAACCGAGTAGAAGATCTAAACCCATATATCTATTAAGTAATACGGGGATCCATCCGAGATATAATCCTATGGCATCACCCATAATTGATAGAGATGCTGTGAAGCTGTAGGCGTAGTGGAGTCTATGTCTCACCATAGACTTTGATACGAGGACGGTATATGCTGTATAGTAGAATCCGCTGGCTAAACCATCTATAAGGGATGCTAGGACCAGGCTCCATAGATGCCCTAGATATATTAGGAAATATATTATCGTGTTCATGGATAAGCCGTAGAGGGCTATCCTCTTAGCCCCCCGAACATCAACCAGTATGCCAGCGAATAGTGTTGAGAAGGCTGAAACAACCACACCACTACCAGCTATTAACCCATATAGTGTTGCGGAGTATCCTAGTAGTCTTAGATATGGTGCATAGATACTCCATCGAATACCCATGGCAACCCCATTAACGAACCCGATCAGTAGATATGGTTTAAGCTCCCTCAGTTCATCCCTCAACCATTACAGCCTCGATGAATAGGCTATACCTAGTGATTAAACTATTTCTATCAGCTATATATTAGTTGTGATCAACTGGTTGGTTTGACCCTTCGAATCAAAACCAATTCTTAAATAGATAGCTGTATGATTTTGTGTTGAAAAGGTGGCTTGGGATGTCCGGATTGTATAGGGGTGTTATGGGATTAATTATACCTATAGTATTGATCTCCATGATCTTTACACCATTAATCAATACAACGTATATTGCTACCGCTGAGGATGATATTGATCGGACAATAATGCTTGAGAAGAATAGGCCAGCGGTGGTATTTATAGTAACCATCGTTACAGGATTTGTAGCGTGGAAGGATTATGAACAAGATATTAAAACCCTCGGATTAGACTATCCGGTGCAGGTTATTAGTGGTGCTATGGGTTCCGGATTCTTCGTAACTCCGGATGGATACATAGTGACTAATGGACATGTTGTCAACGATTTCCAGTCCGATCTATATGAGAAGCTCCCTCTACTTAAGGACTTCGCTGACCAATACGTTAGTGCCTATGAGAAGCATATGGGTAGGGAGGTTTCCGATGAGGAATATAAGGATTTCCTACAGAGGGTTGTTAAAGCATATATCGATGGAGACCTGGTTATCCAGGACTATGATGTAAAGGTTCTAGTAGGTGTTGGTAAGGTTGTTACCGGTGAGGGTAATATACGTAAATGGTATACGGCTAGAGTGATCGATTCATCCCCCTTCGAGAAGGAGGATATAGCGTTGATAAAGATCGAGATACAGCATGCCCCCTCACTAATAGTATCCGGCAGGGACGCTAGTATTGGTGAGAGGGTATGGGTTATGGGTTATCCCGGAGCAGTAACCTTCCACGACCTATTGAGTGAGGAGACAATGATGGTTCCAAGCATAACCAGTGGCGTTGTAAGCGGATACCGTGAAAAGGTCAGCGGTGTCAGGGTTCTACAATCAGATGTAGCCGTAACACATGGTAATAGTGGGGGTCCAATGCTAGACTCTGAGGGTAAGGTTATAGGTGTTACAAGCTTCGGAAGCAGCGATCCGACCGGTAGTGGTAGAGAGGTTCCAGGATTCAACTTCTTCGTACCGGGTAAATACGTGTTGGATATGTTGCATAGGAATAATGTCGAGAACCGCCAGGACCCTGTTATGGATATTTGGGAGGAGGCTTTGAGGCTATACTATAATAAACACTATAGTGCAGCGATCGAGAAGTTTAGACTGGTTAAGGAGATCTATCCTGGATTCCCATATGTAGACGACTATATAGCAACATCGCACGAGAAGATCATGAAGGGTGAAGATGTACCACTAGGTCCAAGCCCGCTCCTAATAGGGCTTATAGCTGCAGCTGTGATCGGCGGAGCCGGTGGTGGAGCATACTATCTATTGAGGAGGCGTAGGAGGAGAGCTACAATAGCACAACCAACACCAGTTGTCCAGCCAGCACAGTATCAGGTTCAACAACCAGTGCAGCAACAGGTTAGTCAGGAGGGGATTCAACCACAGGTTCAGACGGGTTATCCACCACCAGTCCAGCCTCGTGTTGAGATGGCTGTTAAGTATTGTTGGAATTGTGGTAAGCCTATACCAGCTGATGCAAAGATATGTCCGTATTGTGGGGCTTCACAGGAGGAGTGATGATCGATGTCTAGGATATTAGTATTAGTCTTTTTCGTATCGATACTATCGTTAGCCATAGATCTAGGCTATACGGTTGAACATCCCGGTCTAGATAAATCCTTCAACTGGACATATGATTCACAGTTTAGGGATCTGGGTAATGTTACAACGGTTATATCGATCGATTATTCGGCAGACTATGATCAGTGGCTGATAATTCTTGATAGATACTATAAGAGTAACAATAGCTTAGCGATGGAAGTAACTATATTCATGTATAGTAATTGGACGGTGGACTACATGATATTCTATGATGCCTCAACTGATAGCGAGATCCACGTGATGTATGATAAACCAATACCTATGAGTCTAGGATTTCATCCATCATCGCCCGGTGAAACATTTAGTGGTAGGTATAGTGTACAATACTATGACCCAGCCACGGACTCGGTAATAGCCCAGTACGATATTGACTTGGATATTAGGTGTAGGGATGGGTTCAAGGTACTATATGATGGACACGTCATACCGGTCTACCAGGTAAATTATACGGAGACAATACATATGGGGCAGGGACAGAGCGTAGTTGTAATGTATAGTTATCTCATAAATAACGACTTCATATTCCCATTCACAATAACAAGATACGTAAATGGTGAAGCTGATGCACTATACATATTAGCAGACTATACGATAACACCCGATCCAATAAACAACTATCCGTTGCAGGGAGGACAAACTACAACAACTACGACTACAACCACCACGACAACCGGGAAAACCGAGACGACAACACCCATAACAACTACAACGACCCAGGAGACAACACAGCAAACCGGGGCATCAACCACAACAACTACAACAACTACAACAAAGGAATCAGGTATAGCTGGTGGTGGAGGAATTAGTGGAGGGGGGACAACCACTGGCGGAGGTATAGTTGGTGGAGGTGGAGGATATACTGAGCCGATAGCTCCATCACCATGGTATTCGTCACCCCTAGTAATAGGTTCAGCCATTGCAGGTGTAGCAGCTATCGGTGTAGCAGCGTATTTCTTGAAGAGTAGGAGGGCTGGTAGACAACCAACATATCCGGTTCAGCCCCCGCCTAGGGGGTATCCGCCTAGTCAGCCTCCTCAGCAAATACCTAGACAGCCTCCGCCAACATATACTATTCAGCAACCACAGCCTAGACAGGCTATCCCGCCGGGTAAGAAGATCTGCCCAGTATGCGGCTCGGTAATACCGGCGAAGGCTAAATACTGCCCGGTATGTGGTGCTAAACAACCCGTATAAGGTTCTAGATCTTACCCCATCTATTTTTAAGCAAACTAATAATCTATAAGGGTTAATCCTCTAAATCATAGATTGAGTAATTAAAGTGTCCAAGAAGCCTAGAATAGACCATATAACACCTAGAAGGTGGAGGATAGGACACATAGTGGAGGGAAGGAGTTATTGGGGTAAAGGTAAGGCTAAGGATAAAGTGCGGAGATAGAGTAGCTTAAGGGACAGCATGGATGAGCCGTTAATCATAGAATACGAGATCGCCAGTAGCATAGTCATATTCAATGACTATAAATTCACTGGTTAACTCTATTTCAAACAGGAAATGGTAAACAATACTTGTATCTAAGCATATCATTGAACCTGTGCCTCCTCCTTAAGCTCCATAAACTCTTTAATAGATGATTTTCCGAGAGCGCCTCTATACTTTTTGGTCAATTCATCTATATCCTCCTCTACAATCACCTTGTACTCCCTACCCTCCTCGAGATCGACCCTATCCAACGGCTTTAACACACCCTTCTCATATCTAACCCTTATAACCCTAGATAATTCCGCTCCCCGTTTATATTAAAGCATCGAAGATTTGGTCATTTAATCTCGATTCTATAATATATTCCATGTTATCGGCTTTGATATATTTAGCGATAACTATTTTCGAGGGTTTCCAGCCAGTTATCGAAGAAGCTTTTAAAATATATTAGCGATCCCAGACCTGATGTAAAGGATCAAACAAATTTTTATTTTTTACTCTACAGCATACTGACTGAGTGAAATAAATTTCACTATTTTCACTCATAAGATCTTTTTATTTTTTCTATTTTCTTCGATACGATTTCCGTTGTTTTTGCGGTGAAGAAAATGGTGTCTTGGATTATTCTTGTTGTCTTTACGTTTAATATTATCCTCCAAGTATATCATGGCCCGTTTTGTATAGGTAGGAGGTAATAATTCTAAATCTGGGGAAGGGCGTTGGAGGCTTAGATCAGACCCTCTAGATAAAATCCGTGAATCACTCAAATCCGGATACTGGTGATGAATAGATACAAACTGGGAATAATACTATAAACCTTTTAAAGGACTAGATATATGAAAATATGAAAATAGAAGACAATATGTG
>JALVIT010000023.1 GCA_027028545.1 Desulfurococcales archaeon | reverse complement strand
AAACTAATGTTTTTTCCCTTCAATGTAACAACAATAATAGAATGGAAAGATCATATCCTCGATATCGCTCAGATCAGGCTGATTAGCAGGTAACAACAATAATAGAATTGAAAGAACAGTAATAAATGCTAGTTATAGTCAAATACAATACAACGTAACAACAATAATAGAATTGAAAGAACCAGTAGCCCATTCATAAAAATCTTTAACAAGATCAGCGTAACAACAATAATAGAATTGAAAGTCTCCTACTAGTTTATCCGGGTCTATGTTCTCCGTTACCCTATGTAACAACAATAATAGAATTGAAAGATATAGAACACTATGCTACTAGGCTTATAGGGGCAGTCATGGGTAACAACAATAATAGAATTGAAAGTCTGGAAAAGCATCTTATCCGAAAAGAGCGGGTTGATCTTGTAACAACAATAATAGAATTGAAAGACACCACCTTAATTTCCTCTCATAGTAACTCTTTAGATCCGTAACAACAATAATAGAATTGAAAGTCTAACTCCTTCTTTACTTGTTCTAGGCTAATGTTATACTTGTAACAACAATAATAGAATTGAAAGCCAGGTAGTCTAGGTTGTCTATTACCAGTTTTAGGTTCCCCAGTAACAACAATAATAGAATTGAAAGTAGTGCTAGACGACATATATGTGCCGAGACAAAAGGTTAGTGTAACAACAATAATAGAATTGAAAGACCATGATTAGATCCTCGTGCGCTAACTTATCAGGAGGCAAGTAACAACAATAATAGAATTGAAAGTTTCCTTTATACGGTTAATGTATTCATCAACTTTATGTAGCAACTAAAATAGAATTGAAAGCCCTTGACATGAGTAATAATTCAAAAAGAATTAAGGTTTATCTCTTTCTGTGTATTAATAGGTAGACTATTAATGATAGAGCGGCTAATATGGGTAGGATTATTTGTGCTATCCATATATAATATATTGCTCGGCTTAATTTATTGCTGGTATTATTGATGCCGTTATGTGTACTAGCAATTATTCCGCTATCATAAGTTAATACTTTATCACTACATGGATCATAGGATAAACGGATGTATTTATCACCGTTCTCCACCGATAGGTAGTAGCCACCTATTACTCCTTGAGATGTAACTATGTATGCTTTCTGAAGTCGTCTCATAACCAGTTTCTTATCTAGTAGGATCTTCTCCCTTTCCCAGATCTTTCCAAGTATTCTACCTACGGCTTCTTCTCTTGATCGACACCATCTGACTTTATGCAGCTTTTCTCTATCAATGTATTTACGGATCAATGGTATGGATGATTTGTATATAGCTATCATGCTAGTATCAGTTTTCCTCTTACCTATAGATATTTTAGCGGTTGGAGGCTCTGGATCAGCTAGTATTCTTATGTCTGTATCATTATACTTCAATTTATATACTCGTGTGTATTCATATAACTCACTTGATCTGATCGATACATTAGTAAGTATTTCCATTTGAATATTGTTCCGAGTTATGAATCCTATATCTCTCTTAAATAGTTGTTCAATACTATTGAAGATGTCAACGTATTCATCCTCCAGGATATTATTCAAAACTGTAATATTACCCTTCTTAACATAGATGGATACACCAGTTACCACATAGTCCGAACCATTAGTATATACATCCACCTCAACACTAAAAACCCCATAGATAACCCATGATACTGTGTATTCATTATAACCTATTCTAAACTTATAGATCCTATTAGATTCTTCTACAACGGGCTTCACACCATTACTTGTAACAAATTTATATATGTCTGGGAAGTATTCTTTCAAGAATTTTAATGCTTCGTCTATGGTCAGATCCTTTACTGTAGGATCTACTCCAACGTAATATCCACCAATATATATTGCTATTTCATCACTATCCGAAAAACTATAATTTGCCTGATATCTGTTCCAATTTATTACATAGTCCATATAAACATTATAAGGAGTTTGGCTAGCTGATAGATAGATGGCGTCACCGAGATCCTTACCTTGATCTATAGCATATTCGAATACCTTCCTAATAAATGTAAATGATTTCGGTTCACCTATGGTTCCAAAATGTATTTTTGTTAAGAACCCTATGAATCCTCTACCGTACCAGTAATATGGTGCATCGCCAGTATAAAATCTAAACGCCCATGGCCATGTATCAATCAAACCGTGATATGGCTCCCCATCCTTACCGCCACTCTCACATCCAAACATTACCACTAATGCTGGTAGCTCCCATATTACTTTATCCCGCATTACGTCACCAACGGTTTTAGCATCTATTGTTACACTTGATGGTTGAGCCCATTGCGGCGGGAATGGTGCTCCAGTTGCGATCCTCAATGTATTACTGTATATGTAAGGCGTATAATCAAAAGGAGACATATGTCCCATTACTATTAACGCTCCCCCCTCCGGGGCATTAGTTATTTCTTCAAGTACAGAGTCGTGAAGCCAGTTGGTATCATAAGGATGCGTCCAGAGGTTGAATAATATACTTATATACCATATATCTTTTCCTTTACTTGCTAAATTATTGCTTAACGACAGGAAGCGGGATCCAACATTTGTGAATGGAGGATCCTCTATTGGATGAAAACCTATACCTGGCATATATGCCAGTTTGCCATCGGTGCCTATGATGAATTTATATTTGTTCTCAACATATCTTATTGATGGTTTATCATATCCGTGTACGGAATAAGGAATAGTGTTGATAATTATTAGAATTAATAATAGAGACCCTAGATATTTCATAATCGATACCATGTTTCCACCTTTTATATAAATTATGTATTTAGGGGTTTATTTTTTTCTAAACATTTTTATATTATTGATATAGTAATTGATAAGAAAATAGTTTTAGAGGTTTCTACTCTACTAAGAAATATTTCTTAAAGTGTCCTTCAATATTTTCTATCTATACATAATTCTTTAATTCCAAAGCAATCATTGTTAGACGTTACGACGATAAGGTGGTATGAAATACATGTTGCAAATAAAATATGTTATAACTAAAGATTTATGAGTCCTATTTGTATTGTGAGGGATATATAGCCTAGGATTAATCCTATGAGTAGTAGTGTTGTGAATGTTATTAGTATGTATGTTATCCTGGTTCTGGGTATGTATTTTTGAGTTTGTCTGATTGTTTCTGTGAAGTATATGGTTATTGATGTTATGAGTACTAATTGGTATATTAGTAGTAGTGTATGAGTGTAGTCGGCTATTTGTATTTTTACATCATGTCTTTGAATATAATGGCTTAGATCGATTATAATATAGCCTTTATCGCCGAGATATTTATTATCTATCCTATGGTCTGTGTAGATGAATACTGATAGGTATCCTTCACTATGCTCCTTAACTAGCTTCTCCAGTATCCATTCATGGTTTCTGATGGGGATTATATTAATCTTGTCAACCATCCACACATTAGTATAGTCTTCTAGAAGGGTTGGAGGTCTTATCTCTAACTTAGTCCATAATGGTATAGATAATCTAACGTCTAGAATGGAGCGATCTATGTCATAGAATAATTGTTTACAGTATTCCCGACTAGTTGGGTATATGTATGTGTTTAATTCAAAGGATACATTGTTAATACTATATTTTATCCTCTTAGAAACCAATGAGCCACCACTATGGAGGGTCACAATTACGGGCCAATCCGTATCGATCGCCAACCTATAGGGGGGCATATGTCTATATAACGGACCGCCTCCACTACTGGATACAGCGAAATAGATGGTTTTAAGCCCAAGGTGAACATTAGATATGAATGCATCATAACCGTGTATGATATCTAAACTTCCAAGTGATCCCAGATCATCATATAGTGTGTTCAAACCCTCAATACTTAACGGATAAACCCTCATTACAACGTATCTTGAGCCACAATACTGTTCCATCAATACTTCATTATACATGGTTGGGAGGACAAGTAGTAGCGGTGTTAGAAATCCTATAATAAATCCTAGAAGTATGACCCTTTCAATAATCTTTGGAGATACCAATAACGTTTTATGATACGGGTATGAGAGTAGTTTTGAACCTCTCAAAACCCTCTCAGCAATCCATACTGTGGAGTCGTGTATAAGGCTATAGTTTACAACAATGAAATATATTATAGCCATGACGATAGCTATAGAGACGAATAGGTATGAACCTATACCCATAGCGATATAGTATGCAACAGCCAATGAAGCTATAAAGAAGAACCATATCCAGAAGGTGTTAGCCACTCTGGAAAAGTATATGCTCCACCTCTCCCTATAGGAGCCGGGCTTAAAGAATACCTCGTCAAAACCCTCCCGGAACCCCTCTGAGGTAGAGATATATAGTATCAATACATAGAGTATGAGTTCTATAAATGTAGGGAATAATAAGCCACTAGGGTATAGCTGGATAGTGAAGCCCAGGAGGGCGACCACATAGTATACTATGAATGGGATAATGATCCCAGCCAAACCATATATTAGTATCCTATACCTAGCCCTACGAACCCCATCCTCAAGATCTCTCCGGAGAACCTCTCTATAATCTCCAGCCTCCCCCGTCACATCATTAACTATGAACCCCCTACACGTTAATCCCGCCAGGATCCATGTGGTGAGGGTGAATATTGAGAATATGGCTATTGATGATTGCAGTAAATAAGCCCTACTATTACGCTCATACACTGATCTAGTATAGAGTATACTGCTATCCATACTAATTATACCGATGCTTTCATCCTCTGAGAAAACCCTATAAAGCCTCCTAAATACGCTACGCATTACATCATATCCTGGAATACTACCATACATCTCTAAATATTTAGATAAATCCAGTTTAGTGACATAATATATCCTATTAATATAGGTTCCAAACCAGATCTTATTAAATGGGGATGGATCTACAGTCCATGAGCTATTCAGCCTTATGAAGTATCTAGTATTACCAGTTGTTACGACTACTGGTAGGTAGCCTGTTATATATGCTCTATATACTAAATCATCGTAGACATTCCAGATCATGTGGAGTAGTAGATTTCTTTCTTCGTGTGGTTGGATGGTGAATTTCTTACCTAGAATCGAGGATCCTAGCTTTGCATCATAGATGCTAAACATGTCATATCTCATGTATTCCACAAATGTATCGATTATTTGACCACTATAGTATACTTTATCACAAAATATCCTAGCCCTTCCGATCCCAACGTTACGATCTACCTCGACAGGTTTTAGGGGAGGTATTATACTCCCTCCTTCCTCAGTATTTATGAAGGTATATGTATGATTCAATCCCTCGATGAATATGAGTAGTATAAACACCTTTCCTTCATGTATTTGTTCGTTATCAATGCTTATAGTGGTATTCATACCCTTATACGCTAATATGACTACCTTAATATGTTTGAGAAATGGATAGTTATTGTCTAGTATACCCGATATCTTATTTTCCAGATCCTTCAATCTATAATGGTCTATAGCAAAATAGTATATTGCGTGGAAGGGTGCTCGATCATATATTTCGAGTAGCACTTTTTCAGCTGTATAATTAGTTAGGATCAGCTCTGAGGAGAAGGCTATTGGTAATATTATACCTAGGATAAAGATAATCGATAATGGTATCTTCACCCGATCACCCAGTATAGAGGCTATTTGTCAATTAAATATATCAATGCCTCTGGATATTAAAACGTTTGCCATGATAATTAGGTAGGGGATATGATATGATAAATATATCAGGTATATCCTAGATATTAATGATTATATGTTAATTGTGGAGGCTGTGTAGGGTATTGAGGCTTTGGATCATAATACCGACTTATAATGAGAGTGATAATATTGGTAAGCTTATTGAGGGTATAATCGATAACCTCAAGGA
>JALVIT010000022.1:3947-16516 GCA_027028545.1 Desulfurococcales archaeon | reverse complement strand
ACCAGTATGTTTGAACCCGCTGAGCCGCTGACAGTGATCTGAGCTCCTCTCGACCCTCCGGCTATAATTATTGCTTGATCGGTCTCCTCAACCCCCGATACAGCTGTTGTCGGTAGATTATTATCTCCTATGTCGAACTTCATCGTGAAGGATGCTGCCGATGCATTGAAGCCTTTAGCATTAATATTTATATTGAGATACACCGGGATCATTAGGCCTATATGGATGTATAATTCTCCGGAGCCAGTTATAACCCTCTCACCCTCACGATAATCTGCTTCAAAACCGATCTTGTAGACGGGTAGCCCCTTATAAGATCCTATACCCTCATATGTTTGACGTATATGCATACTAACACTTGGAGATATGAAACTGGTCAGTGATGAAACCCCCCTCTCACCCATGAATGACTTATACATTCTACCATAGTATTCATCAATACTCCAATTATAGGATGTCTTAGCAGGTATAGCGCCAGCGGCAGAACCGCTCATAGTGAATGTATTTGTCCCACTGGAATAACTCATACTAACATTCCTAGCCTCGGTAATGAATTCTACATAGTCCTTATGAAACGTTATGTTCACTAGTAATATAGCAGACATGGTAAAGGAGACTGGTACACTCTTTTCATCAACACCATTAGCCCTCATATTCATATGGAAAACGGCATAGTATGACTTGTAATTATCATCACCACCACTATTAGCGATAGGTGGTATGTATATTGTTAGGAGTAGTCCTAGGATCATCATATATACTATATATTTCATCTTCATATTACTACACCAAAATATTTTCCCTAATATATTAGAATTTGTGCGAGGATGCTTAAATACTTAATAATAGTACATAATCAATACCTATTCAGAAAGACTAGTGGGTGTAGAGGATAAAAAATTATCATATGGTGGAGGAGGTTAGGGTAATACCACCTGTGTCGGATACTGCCCGCCCGTAGCCGTATGTACGATGATCTGTAGGTTCTGACCGGCGCTGAAACCATCAGCTGTTGATATATTTATCGTTAGCGTTGTATGTCCACCAGCGGGTACAATGGTGTTTCCAGTTACCCTACTCGTATAGTCTTGGTTATTGATCAATATTCTATCAATGGTTACATCGACTGAGCCCTTATTGTATACTTCGAGGGTTATTGTCCATGTAGTGGCATTTACTTTTTGTGCATTTGCATATGTGATGTCTAGTCTCTCCGTCTTAGTCATTCCACCAACTACGCCTGTGATCCATAGTGCAACTGCTATACTGATCGCAATTGCTACAGCCACTATTATAACAGTTGCTATGACGGGTGAGATTGCTTTCATCCATATTCACCCAGAAGGTTTTTCCTTAAATTAATCTCATGATGTTATGGTATTTAAATCATTTGTCGTTTTTATAATTGGTGCCACCATTAGTAGGGTATAGGCATATTCTCATCACCCTGTATACCTATCCATAGTATTGTCCACCACCATGAACTCTCTATCCTATACTTCAACACGATCTTAAGTCCGGATGTGACCATTATACCATTTATATTTGCATTTACCAGTGTAGCCCATAGGAATATACCGGTGGGATGCTCCCAATACCAATCATGATCAGGATCTATTAGTCCATACAGGAAGTCGTTCCATGCAAAATCATAGCCATCCGTTATATTATGATAATACATAGCCTTAGACTCCCCCGAACCATAATAGAATATCTTTATCGGGTGCAATGTTGTCTTATTACCATCGGCATAGTATTCGAAGGATGATAATCTATAGAATATGTTTGAGGTCATTTCTACTCTTAACGAGTTAATGGGTATCATATGGTAGTATCTTAACCCGTTCTGTTCAATATAAGTGTAGATATAGAATGGGAAATATATTGAGTCAAGTCCGTAGGGCATACCGTAGTAGTATTTAACAATTATACCTGCTTCAATGGATTTATTAAATACTCTATAATCTCCTGTGGGTGAAACTATTCCAATAACTATGTTTACACCCTCACGAGCCCATCCACAGGATAGGTGTCCTTCCATATATAGGTTAACCCTATAGTATGCGTTAAGCTTTATAATAGATACTATATATCCACCCCTCTCCTTCATCATAATCCACTTAATAATAGTATTATTAGCTGCTCTCTCTAACACATTACTAGCCTGCATGGATGCATAGTCTAGAGCGGTAACGAAGTTATTATAGCTTCCATAGAAGTCGTAATAGTAATCCCATCCCCAATCACTATATACTTCTTTATATGACTTGTAAAATACCTGGTTGAACACATGATCGGCGGCAGCACTCGCATTTTTCAATGCAATATACATTAACGTATCGAGTTCTTCATCTATAAGCACCCATTCATTTAGCATATATCCGTATAGGTTGGTGTTTACAACAACTATCCTACTGGTTGAGTAGTATAGTGTTGATATTAATAATGCACCAACAATAATCGCTGCAATGATTATTGGTAGTTGAGCCTTCACCTATAACCCACCTCAACCTCATAAATATATAATATACCATCCCTCGTCAGCCTTGTATACTGGTATCTGAATATCGTTAGTTTATTCATGCTTATATCGACTGGTCTGATAGTATATGATGTATTGTATAATAATGTCCCATTCATGAATGATATAATTGTGATATTTACGAAGACGTAATCAGCACCGCCTTCACTAATTCTTAAAGCTAGATCCTCAGCGTTCCAGCGGGTTTTCTCCCTAATGATCTTTATAATGTTTAACCTTCTATATTCTATAAAGCCTGTAGTAGTGTATGGGAAAACCTCTACATACAGATATAGGGAGATCAAGACTATTAACACTGCAGCCAAATATGCTGAAATAACGACTGTTTGAGCCTTCATAGTGATCTCCGCCATACGGTTACGTTTAATTCATAATCGATCATTCCTATTCTCACAACAAATGATATACTCTTTATTGGCCAGTTTTCAGGTATTGAGTCTCCGAAGCTGAACCTATTATAGTATGTTTGCGCTATATAGATCCTTCCATAACTATCCTTTAACACTATTATAACCGTATTATATATTGGGAATGTTAGCCGTGAGTCAACTATGTATGGTGACCATAATACTCTCTCACCCCAGCATGACCATTCATTATCTGTTATACGGCTACATGTTTTACGGAATAGTTGGTCGTAGTAATGGTTTATTATGTCGAATCTATAGTAGTCTTTTCCATTGATCGATGTTGTTCCCTGATCTAGGCCGAAATATATTATGTCGGATTTGTTAAAGTTTACGACGATATAGTTTCTACTATACCAGTATACATCCCTTATATAGGTGTAGTGTAGATTGCTGTATTTGTAGAATCTACCGTAGTTGTAGTAGTATATGTGGGCATATACTACATATCCTACACCACTATAATATGTTGTTGCAGGTTTAGGTTCATCAGTTGGTATTAGTATTGATAAAGCCCCGTCTACGTTTGCCATATACATTCTATATATGTTTGTGCTGTTGCTTATCCAGTAATCTATACATACAGCAACACCTGTTTCGAGTATTGCTGCTACAGCTATAATATCTGTAGTCGATGTGGTATAGCTATATGTATAATATCCATTCATTCTGCTGAAGTAATCTTGTAGAAGCACACTATCATATGATAGATCGCTATGCACTATCAGCAGGGATAAATTACCGGGCTCTGCCACAAATACATTAATGCTATCCGGGGAAACTCTGATCTTCTTTATAAGCCATGATGAAGCATCTACGTGGAATCCATAGGTTGAATAAATATCTTGAACCTTATTTGCTATAATACCCCCTAGATCGAGTATATTAGGGTCGAGAACCTGCTCTTTACCGATATTGAATAGTGTGCTTTTTATAACCTCAGTATATGTCGCTAATACTAGTGGAGAAACTGTTTTCGCCGGGGGGGTGTATAATACCTCGTTTATCATAGCATAAACCGGGATAAATGATATGATAACCAGTGAAGCTAGGAGATACTCAATGATCTCCTTCACGTCTTATACCCCATAATCTCGTATTCAACTATTATTTCATCCGTGGTATGTGTAATGTTTAACTTAGTTATAGTTGAACTGCCGAATATAATGGGATTTGATGATAGAACTATGGGTTTGCCGTAGAGGGTGGTTGTATTAAGTATCATGCTGTAACCATATATTTTCTCATCAGGTGTTATAGCTACCACGTATAGTCCTGTTGCTAATAGTTGTGGTAAGACTGTTAGTTTGCTGTTTAACACCTCTCCAGTCCCTATATAGATGTTATAATATGTATTGTATGCAACTTCTAATGGATAGTCAAGTATTTGGGATATATTTGTATTGGCATATAGCAGGTATTTTACCTGTAAAGCTATAACCTCTGCAGAATTTTGTAGATTTCTCTTAATATTAGTATAGATCATTGTATTCGTCTCGGTACTAACATATAGTGAAACCATGGTTAAGATTGCTAATAATGTAGCAGTTCCGATCACATGTACAATTGTCGTTGAAACCATTATCCTATCACCACATTCACTTGTCTTATAACATATACCAGTGATGTCGGTATTGATGGTTCTGATACAAGTATTTTTGAATTAATTATGCTATTCGTATTCGAATCATACTCGATTAGTTCCAGATAGTTAATGGATTTTACTTTACGATAAATTATAGTTCTATATGGTATTACTTTAAAAGTTGCTCCTCCAGTCCCTATTAATATTGGATTTATCTTGATATAAACTATTCTCACAACATAGTTTATCTGTGAGCCACTTCCAAGCTTATATATGGTTACATAGAACCTCCTATTGTCAAATTCTAAATGTGTAGCACCATTTAGATAGTATTCATGAATACATGGGATTAGTCTGATATCTTTAACTATGAAACTGCATTCACCAGCTATAGTTCTATTGCCATAGACTACTCTACTATGCGTTACTAAGGGTTTGTACACTGTTGCGTCTATGGATGCTGGTTTACGGTCTACAATTACTATATGGTATAGATCGGTATGTATATTGTTTATCCTTCCAGTCTCCGTTCCAGTATCATCGGTTATCGAATAACTTATTCCACTATAAAATAGAAGGTTTACGTAGTCGATGGTATAGTATACTCCAGTATTTGCTGGTTTATAGTGAGAGAATCCTCCGGAGGCCGAGTTATTAAGATTTGTTATGATTACGCTTGTATTATGGAAGAACCCCCCGCCTTCATAGCAACTACTATACGATCTAAAGCCTTGGCTAGTGAACTCTATGGGGAAAGCTCCATCGCCATAGTTATTATCATTATAATTATCATTCATTAGTACATGTATCTGATCACCTGGATAGAGTGTTACTTGATATGGTAGTGTGACTAATGGTGTTGCATCACCGCTACTTACATCAAATATTTGTATTGAGGAGCCATTTCTGAAATATATATAGTCTATTATCGTTGCAGCCGGTTCGGTTAAACCGAGGTTATCGATCAGTTTCCAATGGACATTTAAGATCTCTCTATTTACTAGGTATAGGTATATGTTTACAACATAGTAGTTTGGACCACTATATGCAGTACCCGTTGGGTCTTCTAATGATATTTTTACAACAATGTGATCTATATATTCCGGTATCGTTGTATTATATTTTATTATATACCATCTACCCGTGTATAACTTATAACCTACACCTACATGTCTATGAGGTTTAGCTGATACATAGTTATTACCCTGTAGTATTAGATGGTAGTTATTCGCTATCTCCACAAACATTGATTTAATATATCCATATTCGCTTGTAGCCATCTGATCGTTTATCAGCGTTATACTCATATAGAATATTAGCAGAGAGACTACAATTACTGTAGATGCTATTATAAGTGTTGAAAGGGTTTCACTTATAGCCCTCATCAACTAACACCTGTCAGACCACTTAATGCTTTACTCATTATTGGTGCAGCTAGCATGAAGAGGAGTGATATTATTAGGAGTAGGACGGCATGTTTAAACCCTGCTGCTATAGAGCCACTGGAGACCTTACCAGCTACTAAACCCATTAGGTAAATGTTGAGGATTATCGCTGGTAGTGTTGATGATGCAGCAATATAATAGGCTCCACTGGTTGCAACCTGTAGTGATGCGAAGAATGCTGTCATCATGATGATCGTCGCTATTGTGAGTATTGCACCCATATATGGTACTATGAGGAGTGTTCTCAAGTTCCTCTTCTTTTCATCCTCGATCGCATCTACGTTTTCCGCGAACCATGATAGATGCTCCATTATCTCTATCGATCCTCCCCCAACCTCTATTGTATCCGTCATTATAAATAACATTACTTTAGCCCTCCACACTATTATCTTTTTGAATAATTCATCTATTATCTTAGACAATGGAATGCCCAGGCTTATCTGTAGAGCCATTTTCTTCAAATACTTTGTGAAGACACCATAGCTTCTCTTAGATAACTCTATTATACTTCTCTCCGGCGATAAACCGGTTTTACGGATCTCCACAAGATCTCTTAGAAACCTGGTTATTCCATTGATTACACGATATTCTCTAGCTAGGTATTCAGCATATATGGCTGAGGGTAATGTTGCAAATAGCAACGCCATTGTAAATGCGACAGCTGGATAGTAGAATTTCTGGAGTCCAATCATACGTGCTGGGAGGGTTAATATATCGTTGAGACCGGATACTAGAAAGCTCCTATATAGAGGACTATAAGGTGGTAGAAGCTCATAAAGTAGAATACCAAAGACTGAAAAATACACTGTGAGGGGTATGGATAAACCACCGTATAGTATATATGGGCGATAATCTATCCATGGCTCCTTGTATTGTGTAACATCCACAAGATATATAATCATCCCGGAGATGAAGGGCATTAACACGTATAGGATCAAAGCCATAGCTCCGGGAGATACGCCAAAGGTTAATGCTGATACATATGAAACCGTTACATAGTACATCACTGTCAGACTAATTAGTGATAGGAGTATTAATGCTAGATATGCTTCCAACAACCCGCCTAAACGATCAGCTATTATCTTCATACGCACTAGAAGCTCTGAGAAGAGGAGACGGGCCTTCTTCGTTAAGTAATCTATTACGTCTCCACCAGCGCGAACGGTCGTGACGTATCCCATTAGTAGATCCCTAACCGTTGTGCTCGGCGTTCTTTGAGCGAGCATTGAAAACGCTGTAAGCGGGTCTCTTCCAAGCACTCTTACCAGTAGTATGAATCTTTGGCTTAGCTCAGCGCTTTTTGAGAATACTCTTTTACTACGCGTGATCCTCTCGAAGGCTGTGTATGGGGATAAACCACTCATAACCATCATGCTTAGATAGGCTACAGTATATGGGAATTCACCCTCAATACCCCCAGCCCGGCTACTACCGATGAGTGCTGGGGTATATACTAGGATTATGAATGCTATAAAGGGTAATGCTGCAAATACTGGAATTATTATAAATATATGTAGAGCAAAGAATACTATAGAGAGTATGATCGATATAAGGGATATTAGAAATGTGGCAAACACTATAAATGAAGCATATACTTCAGGATATAAATGTATGCCGCTTTTCCTAATATCATCTGCTATATTGGGATATATCTTTAGGATCTTTTTACCCGGCTTCTCGAAGTAACGATATACAAAATCCCATATCTCCAAAGCCTACTACTCCCTCATACTCTCCTTAAATGTATTGTTCAATATATAGATAGGTTTTTAATCTTAATATCTTTTAATTTACTTTGATTAGGGTGTATATAGTATCTATACAATATAGTGGTAGAATATATCTACTCTTAAAATCCGGTAAAGGTATGTATAACCTTGGAATCACTACGTAAATTAATCAAGCTCGTAAGGGGTGGAAGAGCTCCAAGAGTTCCGGAGAGGAGGAAAAGAAAGGTAGGGGAAGAGATAGTTAAATCTATAATAGCGCCTGCAGGACCCGTACAGATCGCTGAGCGTGATCCCAGTTGGCGTATAATTGAGAGCTATTATATCTATAAGCCATTCGTTAAGGTTGTTATTGCTGAGACCGATACAGGTCCCAGATATTTTGTCGAGGAGTATGGTTTAACACCGGCTGATATGGAGGTTTTGAAGAAGCTTACAGAGATCCTTCTAGACGAGATACGTCCACCTACGAGACCAGAGGATATTAAGGATCTTAAGGGTTACGTGTTCCGTGAAGCTGAGCGTATAGCTGATAAGTATAAGACTAAGCTCGGACTGGTCGGTAGCAGGAGGATCAAGCTACTATACTATGTTGAGAGGAATCTACTCGGATATGGACCAATAGATCCACTGCTTAAAGATCCCAATATTGAGGATATATCGTGTAATGGTGTAGGTATACCGATCTATGTATGGCATAAGAAGTATGAAAGCATACCAACAAACATAACATTCGTGGAGGAGGATTATCTCAACGAGTTCATAATGAAGCTAGCCCATATGGCTGGTAAACATATAAGCATAGCCTTCCCAATCCTAGACGCAATGCTACCCGGAAGACACCGTCTAGCAGCAACATTTGGAAGGGAAGTATCTGTTAAGGGGCCGAGCTTCACAATACGTAAATTCCGTGAGAGACCATTCAGCGTAGTAGAGATAATACAAAGCGGGGAACTAAACAGCCTAGCAGCAGCATACCTATGGACACTAATAGAACATGGAAAAACAGCAATGATCGCCGGAGGAACCGGAACTGGTAAAAGCTTTCCTGGAGACACCAAGATTATTACGAGGATTAATGGTAAGCCACAGATCATAGAGGCATCCAAACTATACTCCATGATTAAATCCAGCGAATACCAGGTTGGAGAGCATATTGTAAAGGATACGGATAGATACAATATCGAAGTCCTCAGTATTGGTGAAGACTATAAGCTTAAATGGAGGAAGCTTAAAAAGGTAATCAAGCATAAGGACAATAGACCCCTCGTAAGAGTCCATACAAATACATCGATAATAACGACCACAGTAGACCATAACTTCATAAAAATAGATCCCGCAACATTAGATCTAATCCCGGTAAAAGCATATGATCTCAGACCCGGAGACTATATTGTCAACGCATGGCTCGATACAGAATACGATGGTATAACTGGTATAAGCACCGAATACGCATATTTCCTAGGACTTTGGAGTGGTGATGGACACCTTGACACCTATAACAAAACGATAGGCTTTACAACTTCTAGTAGAGACCTGGTAGATAGGTATAGTAGGCTCATAAAGAAACTATTCAACAAAAACATCAACATTGCGACTGATAAGAGAACTGGTGTGATAATCCTTAGATTCCACCATAATGAACTATATAGGGTTCTCTCAGAGCTCTTCGATGATAAAAAATCATATACAATCAGAGTTCCCTACGAAGTATTATTTAACAGGGATAAATCAGTCCTCATAGCATACCTAGCAGGACTGCTAGACTCTGATGGGAGCGTATATATAAAGACACATAGGGGTAGGTTTGAACTTATAGTTGAATATACTTCAAGATCTAAGGAACTTATTAATGGAGTAAGCTTCATGTTAAAGAGGCTGAGAATACATCATGTGGTGAAACAGAGGAATGTTAAGGGTAAACCAGTATATAGAGTCCTCATATATGGGTTTGAAGCATTAAAACTATTAACACTACTCAAACACTATACAGCAACCCCTCTAAACCAGATAATCGATGCTGCTGAAAACTATTACTCCGGTAGAAGGCATAATCCAAACTATGATGCTTACCCTATACCAGAATTCTTAACCCACCTTAGAGAATCTCTAGGACTGGGGAGGAAGACCGTTGAGAAAGAACTGGAATTATCCGATAGATATCTAAGACAATACGAGTATGGTAGGAGAAGAATAGGCTATGAAGTCCTTAGAAAACTCTATGAGTACTACCACGATAAGCTAGAGGTGAACCATAATGGTGAGGCTGGAAGACTACTCGATAAATTGAGGAAGCTTATGGATGGAGACATCTACATTGAAGAGATCATATCCATCGAGAGAGTAGATCCCACGGATAAATACCTCTACGATCTAGAGGTTGAGGATACACACAACTTTATAATAGGACAAATAGGGTGGAGGCTAAACCACAACACTACGCTTCTTAATGTTATATCGATGTTTATTCGTCCTGGTATGAAGATTGTTACCATTGAGGATACTCCCGAGATAAACCTACCCCATCCCAACTGGGTTCAGCTCACTAGTCGTGAAACCTATCTCGTCGGCTCATCGGCCGCCGGGACAAACATTAGATTATTCGACCTGGTAAAACTAAGCTTAAGGTATCGTCCAGACTATATAATAGTTGGAGAGATCCGTGGTGAAGAGGCATTTGTATTATTTCAAGCCATGGCGACAGGCCATGGCGGGCTCTCGAGCATCCACGCTGAGACGCTTGATTATGCTGTTAAGAGGTTGACTAGTCCTCCGATGAATATTGCTCCGCCCTATATTAAGTTGATGAATGTCTTTATACATTTAAAGCGTGTGATTACGCGTATTGAGAAGGGTATTATACGTGTTGAGCGTAGGGTTACAACGATTCAGGAGGTTGCTGATTATGGTAAGTATGTTGAGATAGTATCTTGGGATCCTAAGAATGATAGGTTTAATGTTAGGCTTGAGAATAGTATCCATCTACGCGATATAGCTGATAAACGTGGACTCGATCTAGAGGATATTATCGATGAGATATATAGGAAGGCTACAGTCCTCAACTGGATGATCATGAAGAACATAACCAATGTATGGGATGTATCAAGGATAATATTCGACTACTACTACGACCCAGCAACGGTGTATAAGAGGGCTGTTGAAGAGCTTGAAGAAGCTGGTAAGAAGGCATTCGAAGAAATGGCTCCAGCAACGGCTCCAACCGAGGTGGCTGAGACGGAGGAGCTTGTAAGTGGTACACGTGAGATGGGTGAGGCAACAAAGGAGTTGTTCGAGAGGACTCGTGAGCTTGGACGTTGAGATCCTAGAATGCAGATACTACTGACTCCATTATTTCAACTATGTATATACAATCCCTACTTCCTTTATTAATACACTTAGTCTCTTTAACATCGATCCTCCTCTCAAATAGTTCCTGGAAGAACCCCTCTATAATACCCCTAGTTAAATAACCCGTCTTACCGTTGAAGCTATATCTTGATAGACTCTTACATTCAACAGCTCCACCTATTAGTCTGATCTCGTAAACCCTCCCAGACCTAGACTCTATCTCGGCCTCGCCAACACCTATAGCCTTCATGAATTTGCTGAATAGTTTAAGCATGGCTTCAACATATTCATTGAAATCCTCGTATAGCTCCTCCCGAACATACTTGGTCAGGTAATCATAGATCTGTTTACCAAAGGCTTTACCCATAGTGGTCAGTATTGTGATCGCACCCAATCCCAGGGGATAGGCTCTAATCTGTGGACCGCTTGGAAGGATTATATCGTAGAGCATGCCTCCAAGAATCTTCGCCGTGAGTATAAGGGATTCCTCGCGGAGGAACATGACTGAATCATATAGTGGGAATATATAGCCCTCCTCAGGATAGTATACATCAACCTTCTCAACACCCTCAACACTCTTAACAACATCTCTAAGCTCAGATCCGCATCTAGCGTCGCAATCTCCCACAACTATGTATAGATAGGGTGTATTACTACTAGCTGGTGAGAGATAGTCAGGTATACCCATCTTAACAACTGGTTTACCATACTTCGCGATCTCTTCGATGATCTTGGATATAATGGTGTAGCTTCCAGGGATCTTTACTAGGAATGTCGTCATCCTCCTATTACCAGTATCTATGATGGTGTCAATGTTATAATTAATCTTCTCCCTCTCCTCCTTCTTCCTACCGAATCTAAACCTTATTCTAGACATCCCGACACCATCTATCTGTATTCAATATCTCCTTCTGTCAAAATATATTATTTTACATGTTAGGATATTTAAACTTCCTTAATATCTAGGGCAAACGGAATATTTAGATCAAGCATTGATAGATATAAGTCTACATCACCCTCCAAAACCTCTCTAAGCTTATCAACCTTACACTTAGAGAATATGTTCTTCCTAGAAACCCTTAACCGGATATTGATAACACCCTTACTAAGCTCTATCCTTAAATCAACAGCTTTGCATCCATAGAATGGGGCGATCTCGTTGATATCCTTTCTAACCTTATCTATAAACTCCTTAAGCTTCTCCGAAAACTTTAGGATTGCAGGCTCCTCTTTAACCCTACGCCTCTCAGCGAGGGTTTTCTCAGCCCTTCTCATCTCAACGGGTTTTAACAGCTTCCTCTTCCTAGGCGTTTCCCTAGTCTTATCTATCTCCTCCTCCCTCTGGATCTCGAATAGTTTGAACTGTATTGGTTTAATCTTTGAAGCTAGTATTAGTGTAGCTAGGGGTTTTAAGCCGACGATCCTAGTGCTCGAACCGGTGTCGATCATTGCGGATGAAACAATTCTACCGTTCTCAATATATACTATAAACCTCTTACTATCGAGATTAGTCGT
>JALVIT010000022.1:0-3937 GCA_027028545.1 Desulfurococcales archaeon | reverse complement strand
TCTATCCTTACCCAACTCATAAATCTTAGGGAAGTCATCATATGAAACAATTATTTTACGGATAAACTTACTCTTCATGATAAGCTGTGCTTCAAAGGTTATATCCTTCAATACCTCAAGCCTCCTAGTATCAACCGGCATACTAGCAATTATTTCATAAACCTCTCTATCCTCCTTCGAATCTTCACCATTCATTACTGCTCATCCCTATATTATTCTTCTATGTTATAGGCTATTTCTATTTATACTATATATTAATGATCTCATCAGCTAATCCTAGATAGATCTTTTCAGCTCTCTCTTCAATTATACCTTTAGGCATGAAGGCTATTATTGTCCCTCCACCCCTATATAGGAGCACGGTTAGATCCCTAACTAGATTATACGTTTTCTCCAATCCTATTAGTAGCGATAGATCAACTAGATCATTCAATATTATCAATGATTTGGAGTCGATATTTCTCTCAATAAATTCCTTAATTAGATTATATAGTAGATAGGGTTCGCTTGGAACTATCTTCTTAACTATTTCTACGCCATCGATCTCCTTTCTAATAGGTCTTAGAGATAGCATTAGTCTTGGTGTTGTATATATGACTTCTTCAATTTTCTCCAATTTACCTTCTTCGAGTGTAGTCATTAGGGTGTCTATTAGGTATCTGATGATCTTGTAGAGGGGTCCTACGGGTTTGGATAATATAAGTATTGATCTAGCATCATACGGTATTTTAGACGCAATAACTTCGTTAAAATATTCGAGATTGATCATAATATCCCTAACGGAATCATATCTAACTATAACAAATTTATTGGAATAGCCCTCCTCCCTACCACTAATAGACGAAACAATGTTTTGCCCAATATTTGATGCATTTCCTAATGTATAGTTTATCATTACTAGGTTAAACAGTATGATAGCCGATAAGGATGCAATCACTACATACTGCTTTATTAGGAGTAAGAGGGGTATATCAGCTATATACGTTACTGTAAATGAATGACTAAGAATCATTACCACTCCAAAACGATTTATTGTTTTACCCATAGTTTTTATCGGTCTATAACTATAATACATAACCTGTAAGACAAATGAGATCGTGAATACGATTAATGATATGACTAGTATAAATACTGAGATGCTGTAGAAGGATACAAATACTAATCCATTAACACCTAGAAAAGTATATGTAAGGGCTCGTTCGATCCTAGCCTCAAACAAACTAATTATCCTGGTTAGCGGGTAGATGCTTATGCTGAAAGATAGTATGGTTATGAAAATATATAATATGATAAATATGCTGTAGGTGTATGGGTTTAAACCTATATGCATGTAGATGACTGCTAGGTAGAAGAGTATTGCGAGAGATAAAGCTGTTACTATAGCTTTTAATAGGTGGGATACCGATAAATCGATTCTCCTACTCATTTCCCTTCCTTCCCTATGATCTAGGGACGTATTTGTTGGATTATTATAAATTTAGTGTGTTCCCATATATGATATTTACCCTATGAACCTCATATGTTTTGTTGCTAGGGGGCCTACTATGTGGAATCCGGACTCCTTAGTTATATCTACCATTAAAGGCTCTCTAGTTGTTTTCGAATACCTGGATTTCAATACTATAAGCCTTACAACGATCTTGCCTGTCTCCGTTAATGCATAGTCTATTATTATGTATAGGTCGCTTAGAAACTCGCCTAAAGCCATATGTGCAACCTTTGAGTATAGTGGTAGTTCATCTATTAGTAGCATTGTCAATTTATGTTTATGAGCCTTTTCTATGAGTTGTGATAGGAGGGTTCTAGACTCCTCAGCCGTCATATACTGTGTTAACCCTGCTATACTATCTATAACTAGATTCTTAACATTCCGTTCAGTAATTATCTCCTCTAACAGGTTTATCGATCTAAATATTGTTTCCGTGGATTGTCCATATCTAGGTATTAAGTCTACAAATAATATTTTCTCCTCCTTAAGATGCCTTATAAGATCCTCGTAGAAGTAGAACCCTATATACCTACCCTGAACTGATGGTAACGGCTCGCTTGTCGAGACGTATAATCCATTCTCACCCTTATTAGCACGGTATATTAGATACTGGACTGAAAGAGTTGTCTTCCCCACACCCGGTTGACCGATAACATAAACTATACCTGGTCTTGGAAAACCGCCATCTAGATATTCGTCTAAACCGCTTAGCCCTGTATCGATCTTCACTATAGGTGTGTTTGCTCCCTCCTTCATTTCTATATTCCCCAGTATAAATAAATTCAACTATCTTAATTAAACCACACGTTATATGTTATGATTTTGATTCAGAGTATAAATAGTTTTACTATTTATATGGGTAGGTTAGTAGGATAATGTTTTTTCTAGGTATATTATGTGTTTAGCAGTCTCATCGATAGATGGTTTGCTAGGTATATAGAATATTAGATCGGTTACTCCAAGCTTTAAGCTCCTATATGTTCTAAATATTTTGTTTAAGAGGGAATAAAATATTATGTCGTGGAGATCCTTTACCACGTTAACATTTATCAGAGTCACTATCCTTCTTCTCTCCTCTCGGATGAATCTGCTATAAACTTGGTATATTCCTAGTAGTTGGTATGTATAGTTAATCGGTGCCATTAGCTTTATGATCCTTTTATCTCTATACATCTCACTTTTAATCTTGATCTCATACGATCTGAATATTTCTTCAGGTATTATTTTTGCTAAAACTATTATATCATTATGTATTCTATCTAAATTCGACAATATTTCATCATGTAATGTTTTACCATCATCAATTATCATTAATATGCATTTACCATTACATGGGGATTCGAGGAAGTTGTTTAGAAATTCTATTAGATCCTTCTCACCCTCATATAGTATATACTCATTCGGTATTTCCAGATCCTCATAGATGTGTCTATTATATACAGCATCGATCTGAAATAATGTATATAGGAATTTCACCCTCTTAAAACCAGTTGTTAACCTGTTAAGTAGATCGAGTTCATACTTTGATAACAACTGATACTTTACAGCTATGAAGATCATCAACAATGTTAGATATGCTTCATACAAGTCTTCTATATAGTTATATATCATGGCTAATGTGATCGATGATAGTATTAGATACTGTATTATGGATATTCTGGAGAATAGTCCTTTAGCTGTTAGCGAGTTATTGACCCTTTTAAACTCCCAATTATATATTTTTGAATAATATTCTTCGAACATTTTTAATACAGGCAAATACCTATTCTCTTCAAGATTCCTAAGATATTCCAAACCCTTTAATTTTCCAAGAACCCCGTTAATTATTAAGAGCCTACTCCATGATATTAGATAGGCTAATGTTAGAATAAATACCACTATTGTGAAGAACATAAATATTGGTGTGATGGATAGTATTGGATAGATATTTAGCTTCAACAATACAAATCCATAGATCAGCATAATCAATAGCGATAGTTGATCGATTAGTAGTAGGAAGAGATATTTTAAATTTAGTTCGCTATCCCTCCAATAGTATCTATCAAGTATCCTACAATACTTCTTTACTTCAGAATTCATATAGAGGGTTAAGGGTATTATGAAGGGTATTAGATATGACGGACTTATTAAAGTTTGTGCTCGGATTTTTAACCATAGTATGAATAGTGGATATATAGCTGAGGAAGCGATCAATATGTAGGAGAAAACCGAGTTTGCCAAATATAGATAGCGTAGCGAAACCCCACTTGAAACCCCTCCTTCATTCTTATTTTTCCCTATAGAGCTAAACCACACATCGATTCCCTTAAAATATTCATATCTAGTTCCATGTTGTTATCCGTCAAATAATTACTTAAACTTTTATACTCCCTATTAGCATATTTTCATAGATATCCTAATCTACGGTGTACAGTATTGAGCGGTGGAGACTATATAGTAGTAACACAT
>JALVIT010000021.1 GCA_027028545.1 Desulfurococcales archaeon | reverse complement strand
TCATATATACAAATAATATTCCGAGAACCCCGTTAACTATGGTAATCCATTGTATTGGAACACCCATTTTTTCGACAATAATATCCAGTAGGATGGGGGATTGATACATATTTCTCCCATCTATAAGTCTTAAATTATAATCTACACCTAGGCTATTAGTGGATGATAAGTAGTCTAGAACATGCTTATGGAACCATGACACGCTATCGTCTAAGACATTGTATCTGGATGATATATTTAATCCTATGTACAAATATATAGAGATCGATATGGCCAATAATACAAGCCCAAGTATGATCGTAATACCCCTATTCATCACTTAACACCAGCATTCTATCCCATACACGTTTAAGCATTAATTATAGATTAATCTGAGAATTAAAACTATTCCCACACTATATATTGGTATATGGTTTATGATAGCTGAGGGGATAAAATTAATATCTTCGACAATATGATACCCCTAGGTAGAGTTATAGAGGAATTAGAGGGATATACCTATGCCGAGGATTAAACGTGAGCTGATAAGTCATCTTTTGGAATATGAATACTTCATTGAAAAGGCATCTGGTGTTTTAATAGCATTCGTGTTCATATTACTAATCGTGATCCTACCCAATTGGCCTATTGCTTTACAGAATTATATTGGGAATCCATCGGCATTAACCCTTAGAGATATAGGTATATCGACGATGATCACAATGCTTATACTGATATCCGCTGCAACAGCATACTTCATTCCACACTTTGATCCAACCCTTAGACCACATGGATTTAGAGCGGTAACTGATAGGAGGATGCTTAACATTTATCTAGCATTAATAGCTTCACTCCTCGGGATAGCCGTGATCTCTTATCTCATATACGTATTAATCCTTAATCTCTAATAGCTCCCTAAAATACGGTTTTATCATAGGTTCTATAGCTTCTTTAAGATATAGTATTATTGAATCCTCCAGCTCCATGAATAGAGTGTCTCCGGTTCTAAGGTTTGACCCATTATATCTTATATTTTTCTTTAATTTAACGAGGATCCTATTACGGGAAACTATGTATACGCCTACTAGTAGATTTGTATGAAAGGATAACAGTTTATCCATGTATTCCAACATCATGTTATCGGGGGCTTCACCACTTTCCTTAGCCCCAAGGATCCTCTTCATAGTTCTGAGAATGAGTAGTCTTCGCGAATCATTTATCGCATTTATTAGTGCTTCTCTATAATACCTTTTCGAATCCCTTGATAATGGTGTGAATGGGAGATTGTGCTCCATAAATGCCTGATACTCTCTAATCTTGGAGAGGGGGATAGGCATTATCTTATCGCTTATAAGTTCATCTCTGAAATACTTGAGGAATAGATCATACATTTCTAACACCTATATCTCTAATATCGACTATTTCAACCAGCCCCTTCAACGCTAGGTATAAACCAATGTGTGGTTTGGTTTTTATCTTCAACCCCTTATTAAGATCGATCTCTTCATCCAACACCTTTAACCCGGCGATAGTTATATATGGTTTAACCACTACCTCCCCCTCGAAGGGTGTGAATGATTCATAGCTGTACTCATCTATATCGGTGCTTGAATAGTTTAGAGGATATACTATTAATCCGGATTTCCCATGTATAGAGCGATTGAATCTTGATAGCCTCGATATATCCATCGTAACAACTGGGTCTATATTTACACCTATATCCTCGGCTATCTCCTCTACAATGCTATACTTCACCCTAATGTATCCCCGGTATTCTTCGTAATTCTCCCTCTTAACTATTTCATCAACTATCCTCTTCCTCCATCCATACTCCTCCCGGCTAAAATATACGTATTTCCTCCTACCTATGGATGGGGCTATCCTAGATAGATCGGGGTTTTTGAATGATATGTAATCTGCTATCTCCCTCCTCTGCTCCCTCTCAAGCTTCATAACCTCTTCATCATATACTGAGATGTGGAATCCACGGTTTCCGGAATATGCTAGATGTATGTTTTTCAAGCCGAATTCTTCGCGTAGTATTGTGATTAGACGGATGGCGTCTATCCACCCCCTCCTGATACAGTTGAAGCTTATCAGTGGATATATTACTGGTTTACTACCATCGCTACACTTCTTAATCTTCTCACCATATACTTCTCCACTACCCAGACATATGGATAGTACATCGCTGCATCCGGGATAGTGATCGGAGTCTATATCAAATATTAGGTCACTACCCATCCACCCCTTAAGCTCCATCTTATCGGCTGAGGGGTCTTCATAGTACGCTGAGGAGTAGTATAGGTGTAGAGGGGTTTTCTCCTCGAGGATATACCTGTATAGTAGGGTCATTGAGGTAAAGCTTAGATGCCTTATATAGACTCCATCTTCTAGAGAATATATGGCTATCTCACGTTTAGATAAATAATAGGGTTCGATGAGGGGTTTAGACCTATAATAGAGCCTTATCATAGACTTTAAATTATCCCTACTCAACCCTTGGTGCGACATAGAATACTAGCTTACCTCCATAGGGTAGTGTGAAGTCTATTTTGCATGGGACAGCCGTTGCGAAGTAGAAGTCTAGTTCTTCAGCGGCTTGGGATGCTCCGGATATATCCGATAGGTAGTCAACGGTATAGATCGCTCTAGCCTCCTCCTCTTCAGACTCAAACTCTATCAGTGCACCGCTCTCCATAGTTAACTCCACCGTAGCACTGGCCAGATCGCTTGTAGCCTTAACGATCAGCTTCTCCTCATCCCTCTTAGCTATGAACTCTATAGCATCACTTATAGGTTCAAGCTCCTTAACAACATCGCGGAATACCGAGGGGGTCATCTTGATATGGGCTTTAAACGGGATCTTAAGCTCTGGAACCTCTTCAGCCATAGTCTCAATACTAGGTATTATGAATGTCCTCTTCCCCCTCCCCATAAAAGTTATCGCCAATCTACCGCCCTCAAGTGTTTCAAGGAGTAGTTCATCACCCTTAACAACCCTTCTAAGGATCTTTACGAGATCATCCATATTAACCCCAATAACCTCCTCCTTCTCGAACTGGAATTCATCTAAGCTCTCCTTTCCTAGAAAGAAGTCTATTAGCGTGATCCTTGATGGATCAATAGCCTTCATCCTCAATCCTTCCTCGGTTATCCGGAAGGCTGCCTCATCGATTATCTTACCCACAGCATTCATTACATAGCGCCAGGTCCTCGCATCCTTGAATATAAGCTTCAAAACCATACACCCAGTAGAACCGTTTATCACTGATTATATAGTATTGAGGGGATGGTATATTAAATGATTTTCATTCAACGGGATACATCCTGTAGGAGGGAGCGGATTATATCTCTAGCCTTCTTAACCAGGGCTTTAGAAGCGATATGTGGTGGTGTAGAGTAATACGCCTCCCTCAGCAAATCGTCGAGCTTCTCGTATAGTTCGACTAGGAAATCCCTATCATAACAGATTGTCCTAGACCTTACGCTCTGCTTCACTCATACTCCCTCCAGACATATCCGCATCTCCTACACTTATAAAACCTAGTAGGGGGTTCATCGGCTGCACGGGTCTGGATCATCCAGAAATATGCTTCATGGTATCCGCATCTAGGACATGTAACGTCTCTGGTAACCGGTAGCCCCTTAGCTATATCGTCTTCGGATATAACAACGGTCTTCTCCTTAGCCGTATGGACGATCCTTGTCGAGATCGTATAGCCCTTTAAATCCTTAGCTGTAGCTTTGACCTCATATCCACACCTAATACACTTCAAATAAACACCATCACTTCTCCTAACGGGCCTCATTAAGCCTCCACATCTCGGACAGAATTTCGGCATAATAATTCACCCATTCTAAATACTAGTTATTGTTATCATAGGTTAGATTATATGACTCCTTTATTACAGTTACACTACTATATCCCTTAACGTGTAATTTATTCATCAGCTCTAATAATAGGGAGGCGTTTCTACAGAGAGTGTTTTTTAGAATAAGGTATTCCCCGCCCTCAATAGTCTTTAAACCACCAATTATAAACATGTATTTATTCGGGCTACAGTTTAACACATAGGTGAGTTCATCGAAGGTCCTAAGGAATCTTCTAGCTAATCTATCTACGACGTATAGAGAGCATAGTATCTTATCGATATATTCTACCTCCTCCAAAAATTTCTCCTATAGACGAGGAATACTATGCCATTATGCGATGATTTAACCACTAGTATCCTCGACTCCTTCTTCAAAGCTTCCTCTCAACCTCCCTTCTAAACTCCTCCAAATACTTATGGATATTCTCAACTATCTCTGAGAGGACTTGTCCCTGATCGGCATCTTCTGCAAACCTGATAGTTATCTCGATCTTATCCTGTAGGGGGTGGGGTATGCGATATGTTGAATATATGACTTTTGGATGCTTCATAGCCTCCTTAGATATTAGGTTCCCCAGAGTGTCATCCTCACCCTTTATCTCTAAAACTATTTCATCCTCGGTTCGTTTAAGTATCCTGATCTCCACCTTCCATATCCCCCATAGTTGGTAAAGTCTAGGATTTTATTGAGTGTTTTTCTTCCTTAATAACCTCTTCTAATGCCTGCCTCCATTCCACCCTAATAATATATTTTCCCTCCTCTTCCCCGAGGATCCCCATCTGGATCGATCCCTTAATTACATCCCTAGGATCAGTGTCGAGTAAGATTGAAGCCGCTATTATAAAATACTTTGTAGCAGTCCCCCTTACCAAGTCTTTTATCTCCTCAACTATCCCGGCGATCCTATCAGCCAGCTCGACTACGTATTCCGGATCGGCGTCTGTGAGTATCTCGTATGTATCACTTAGAAATTCTGCTTGATAACCCATCTTCCTCAGAATATATACCAGTATTGTCGGCGGGAATGTGTGTTTTATCTTCTCAACAATATAGCTTATAGATATCTTCCTGATCCTCCCCCTACCCTCCCCCATCGGCATCCTATATGTTTTGACGATTTGTTTTATAGTGTTCCAAGCCCTCCTTATATCCGACTTATAACCATACATCCTTATTCTTAAACCATTATTGTTGATATCAATATCTAATAGTTCAACCTGTGGTGTCTTCTCATTGATCATCTCCGCTAACTTGAAGCATTCATCCCCCCTACATGGCACGAAGAACTCCCTCTTAATTAAGGGCAATTTATCACCGAAAACTATATATTACACTGATCTTTCTCTTCTCAACATTTCCACATGTTGGGCAGATGAGTCTGTCATCGCTTTTCTTAAGGATCGATCCACATTTTGTGCAGAAGGCTGTTATAACCCCCATTGATGGTTCGCGTGTGCTAAGCTGATACGGATTTGTATTGTTTAACACCCTAGCCCTAATAATATCTCCAATCCTATACGCATCATACATACTCTCAAGATACTCCCTACTAGCCTGGGATATGTGTATGATCCCTGAGAAATCCGTCTTTTTAACACCACTACTCTTCTCAACGGATATTATATCTATAAATGCTAGATCATTCGATACCCCCTCAACTATTCCTATAACGATATCGCCCTGACGGGGTATGATAGGTTTGTTCTTAACGTGTTTAACATTTACGATCTTACTGATCCGATCCATAACGGCTCTGCCAGTCATTAACGACCTAATATATCCGTTCTCATCAACATATGCTCCATCGCCAGGAATATACTCCTCCTCAACCCCAATTATATCCCCGGGTGTTACTGGTTTCTCAGCTCTAACTATCGTCACTATAATCACCCTCTCCTCCGTCTTAGTATGTAGAATACGGTTTTAAACCTATATACCTTCCTTATATGTGTCTCATAGATCGCTTTGAGGGGGAAGAGCAATGTTTCGCGGTGAACTATGTTGAAACCCATGGTATCTGCTAGTTCTACAACTATTTTTTCTAGGCTGGGGCTCCATTTATGTATTGTATAGATGGCTTCCCCCGCGATCTCCATCGCCTTCTTAAGGAATAATATATCTATCCCCCTATTACCCCTAACCACACCAAAGGGTGGATTCATTACTACGGTATTGATGTTTTCCAGATACATGTTTCGAGCATCTCCTATTACTAGGTTGATCCTATCATCCAGCCCCTCCCTAACTAGGTACTCCATATTATTCCTTTGGAGTTCTTCATCGATATCCAGAGCTATGATCCTATAGGCTCCTAGGATATATGTTCCTATGCTAAGCCTTAATCCGCCGCATCCGAGATCAGCTATACTTTTACCGGATAAGTCCCCTCTCACAAACGCCTCCCATAACATCTTTGAAGCTATTACTGGTGGTGTCTCGTATTGTTCTAAATGCTTCTTTGGATTGATTATACTCGGCGTCCCCTCCAGCATGATCTCGAGCTTCTTCCTATCGAGGGTAACCATTTATTATCCACCGCGTAATCTATATCTATGGTGGTATCTTGGATGGATATGGAGACCTCATAAGCTTCCTATTCTGGCTCCTTCTATTATACCTACTACTTCATCCACAGCTCCAGATAAGATCGCTACATAATGCACGTTTAAGAGTGATTAGAGAGATTGAGCGTAAATATCGATGGCGTGTAATAACTATGATTCATCGACAGGAGAAGATAGGGTTTCTAGGCATACCTGTATATCGCTACATAGATATAGAGGATTCGGAGGCTGTGATCAGGGCTATACGTAGCACGCCGCCCGGTGAAACTATAGCATTAATACTACATACACCCGGCGGACTAGTGTTAGCAGCCTCCCAGATCGCTATGGCTTTGAAGAGGCATAAGGGTAGGAAGATAGTTATTGTCCCACACTACGCTATGAGCGGTGGAACATTGATCGCGTTAGCAGCCGATGAGATAAGGATGGATCCAGACGCTGTACTTGGCCCTCTGGATCCACAGCTCCAAACACCTAAAGGGGTTTTTCCAGCTCCAAGCCTTATAAAGATCGCTAAGGTTAAGGGGGAGAAGGCTAGTGATGAAACATTGATCTACTCAGATATCGCTGAAAAGGCTTTAAGGGAGATACAGGATACGATCATTAAATTACTGGAGGATAAGCTTGGTAGGGATAAAGCATATGAGATTGCGAAGAAGCTTACAGAAGGATACTACACACACGACTACCCAATAACCGTTGAGGAGGCATTGAAAATGGGGTTACCGGTCTCAACAGATATACCAGCTGAAGTCTATACGTTAATGGAGCTCTTCCCACAAACACTACAGCAGAGGCCCGGTGTGGAATATATTCCTAGACCTAAGATACCCTTCCCCCATCATCAGAGGAGTGGATAGCCTATTCTACCATGGGAAAACATATTTTTCATATCTACTACTTAAAACCATCATATATTCCCCTGGTGTTATAACTGGCTTATAGAAGTCTCCGAGGTCGTCGATAGGTAGTCTTGGACAGCTTAATACAACGTAGAAGTCTAGATTAAACGCGTTATCAATGCTGATCAATCTATCCCTATCAACGTGTAGCGAGGAGATTATATAGGGTTCATATCCCTCCTCGACACTCTTCACATATAGTGTTTTGAGGAGATTTGGACGATATTGTCCGGGTGTTGAACCAATTATTAAACCCACACTATGGTATAGGCTATTCCTAATCCTTTCTATGAGGAAGTATCTCTTAGCCAGTATCCTTCTAGCCTTCTCCGTATAGTCTTCAATCGTCCCCCTATAAGGATCGTATATGTAGGTTTGTTTGTTTAGAGTTAGAGATGCACCTAATGCATGGAAGTATCCTCCAGATACTATAAGGACTGCATCGATCATTCGAGAAATACTTATCAGGGATGAATATTCACAGCCAAGGATCTGACCCCTAAGCATCTGAGGATAGGAGGGGGTTCCAATAATAGCCTTTAAACCCCTCTCCTCGAGATATCTCTTAATATGGTCTAGCATCTTTACATGTTGTATTGATGATGCCAACCCTATAGAGCTGATACTATTTCTTAGAAGTTTCTCAGCTATTAGCTCCAGTTCATGGTATGTTGGCTTCCTTGTATAGAATGCCGGTATATAGATTACCTCATAGTCTAACTTATAGGAGTTTAACGGGTATTCATTATGGCCTATATGTATCACTATATCGGGATCTATAGAGTAGATCTCCGATATGGGTAGATCGCATGCACCATAGCTTGGTGATGCTGAAAAGTATATCCTTCCTCTATAATTCTTTAATCGATCATGTATACATTTGTATAGCTTCTTCAACCCGTCGGGAGCGGTTATCAATACCTTTTCATTATTGGAAATTATATCTTCTAGTAGGCTGTAGTCTAGTTCGTAGAGATCGCATATTTCCATTATACAACCCACTATGATATAAGATAATTCTCCAAAACAATAAATATATAAAGACTGGGGATTAAGCTATCTTCACACCGGGTTTCAGAGGTTTAAACTTTATCCTAGCAGGTAATGGTAGTTTTGATGCAGCCCTCCTTAAAGCCTCCTTTGCAACACTTATATGCTCCTTCCTAACCCTAACCTCCATAACGATTGTTCCGGGGTAGACCCGTGCAGCTGTACCTACTGGTTTACCGAATGCCTGCCTCATACCATCCTGTAGACGATCAGCGCCGGCGAATGCCATCATCTTATTCTCCCTTAGGACATGGTGTGGATATACACGAACCTTTAGGAAGTAGTTTTCCTCACCGATAGTTGTTGATAGGTATTTGTTAGCCATTACACGGGCTGCTTCGAGAGCGTTATGCCTTATCTGTCCAGCCTCGATCATCACTAATTCTGCAGCTACTTCGAAGTCTCCATGCACATTACCCATCTCGAACTTAACGATCTTAGGCTGGGGTACTCCCGGTATATACTCCTTCCTAGTATATGGTGGTCCGCTGAAATGTGTATAGCATCTCGCCGGTCTTAGAGGCATTCACTACCACCCCTACATCCTACTCCATGATTATGTTTACGGTATTTTAAATATTCCTATCTCTCCACTAGGTCTTCTCTAATACTATTATTCGAGGGTATAGTCCACCGTGTTTAACCATTCTCTGCATAATTATCCTATATCCCAGTTTATCGGCTATTTTTGATACATAGTTATACTCTGTTGTGATCATGGTTATCCTCCCACCGGCTCGTAGGATTTTGGATGCCGATTCTAAGTATTTATAGTATAGTCTACGTATAGCTGAGGGATCGCCATATCTTATACCATAGGGTGGGTTCGATATCATATGGTCTGGCTCCAGGTTTAACTCATCGATCCTACGGGCATCCCATACCCCGAAGAATATTTTATCAGATACGCCAGCCGCTAAAGCATTTTGTTTTGCTCCACGTATATGCCGGGGGTTGATATCGTAGCAGTATATTTCGGCATCCTCATGTAGTAGTGCAGCCTCTATAGGTATTGTCCCCCCACCACACATAGGGTCTATTATAACTTGTTTATCCTTGGTCCCGGAGAATCTGAGCATTGCGTATGCTAGTGTTGGTTTTAGTGCTGCCGGGTGATTATATATTCTATAGCCCCTCCTATGGAGGCTGTGGGGTCCGGATAATAGTATGCCTATAAAGATCTCTGTTTCACGGATGAATGCATATATTACTACATCCGGTGTCCTGAGATCGACTCTGGGCTTTAAACCGGTCTCCTCGTAAACCATTTTAATAACTATATCTCCAAGGATCCTTGAGACGTCCATAGATGTGTATTCATGCTCACCGATCCTCTCAGATACTACGGCGAAGCTGTTTAGTGGTGAAACATATCTAGATAAACCACTGATACCATATACCCCCTTAATATCTTCGAGGAGTTCTTCATACCTCCTACCAATCCTTCCACGCCATAGGAGTAGGATTACCCGGTTAATGCTTCTAAGCCTATATATCGATTCAATATTGATATTGTCGACGACATGGTATATCCTACCACTCATCAACTCATACCTAGTATCCCCGCCCAGCTCAGCTAAAACCTCCTCAGCACCAACATCCTCAATACCCGGATTCACAGTATATACCAGCTCCAAAACACATACACCACAATAAAACCCTAATAGAACCACAGAGAATAAGTAATAAAACCATCCTTAAACAATTCTTCTATTAGAAGCGGGGGTGCCCGAGCCTGGTCGAAGGGGGCGGACTCAAGACAGCTCCCAGGGGGAGATCCGCTGGCGTAGGCCGTCGCGGGTTCAAATCCCGCCCCCCGCACCATCCTCTCGGGAGTTGAGAGTTATTTTAATTATATAGGTTAAATATATCATCATACATGACGAATAATTGATCTATACGGGTTTGGGAGATGGATGTTGAGGAGGCTGTGAGGAAGGGTTTAGAACAGTTATTTAGGGAGCTGTTGGGTAATTTTGAAAAATTAAATCTATCTAAGGAGCTTAATACAGAGATTATAGAATACCTATATTCTAAGAAGGAGAAGGTTTTAGATCTATTGAAGAGGAGGCAGAGGATATTCGAGATAGGTAGGGGTGTTTATAGGTTAAACTTTATCTCAAGCCTAGCATTAGCTAGAAGGGTTGAAACATATGCTGTTGTGAAGGATTTAACGGGTAGGGAGAAGGTTGTCAAGATCGGTAGGGTTCCGGTGGAGCAGGCTGCATGGTCTACGGTTATAGGTATGAATGCTTTAAAATGTAATTGTCCGGATAGCTTGTTTAACTCGTGGAGAAGTTTGAGGGGTTTATCGAGGGTGAGCCCAGCTTTATCTAAACAGCTGGGTATATCCGGTTTGTTTGATAAGTTTAATCTATGCAAACACACCCTATACGCCCTCTCACTATCGATCGGTATCCACGGTTTAAAGCCCTATCAGAAACACATAGAGATCTTAAAGCTGGAGGTTATAGGTGTAATACTACATAGGTTGAAAGGTAAAGATATTAGCGGGAAGGATGGGGAGATTATTAGGGAGTATATGAAGAAACTACTCACAGCCGAAGAGTAACGTTATAGGTGTATCATGTATGGTTTTAGATGGTGTTAGGAAAGCCCTCGCAAACTTCCTTAGGGGCAGGGGTGATTACGAGAAGGCTGTGAAAACATTTGTTAAAGAGCTGCAGAAGGAATTGATCAAAGCAGATGTAAACGTTAAACTAGTCCTAGAGCTGACGAAGAGAATTAGAGAAAGAGCCCTCGAAGAAGAACCACCACCAGGTGTTACTAGGAGGGAGTGGTTCATCAATATAGTATATGAGGAACTGGCAAAACTATTCGGAGGAGATAGAAAACCCAGAGTTAAACCACCCAGAACACCATGGATCATACTACTGGTAGGACTACAGGGTAGCGGTAAGACGACTACAGCCGGTAAACTAGCATACTATTACAAGCTTGAGGGATACCGGGTAGGATTAGTAGCTGCAGATACATTCAGACCAGCAGCATATGAACAACTCAGACAGCTAGCTGAAAGCATCGGTGTACCAGTATATGGAGAACCCGGGAATAAGGATGCTGTAAAGATAGCGATCAATGGTGTAAAATACTTTGTGGAGAGGGGCTTCGACATAGTGATCATTGATACAGCTGGGAGACATCACAGAGAGGATGAATTGATCAGAGAGATGAAGGATATAGCTGAGAAGGTGAAACCAGATGAAGTAATACTCGTAATAGATGCAGCTATCGGTCAGCAGGCATATAATGTTGCGAAGAAATTCCACGAGGCAACACCAATCGGATCGATTATCGTTACGAAACTGGACGGAACGGCTAAGGGTGGAGGAGCATTATCAGCAGTAGCTGTAACTGGTGCACAGATAAAGTTTATAGGGACGGGTGAGAAGATCGATGAACTGGAAGTATTCCATCCCACAAGATTCGTTGGGAGAATACTTGGAATAGGCGATCTTGAAGGCTTAGTGGAGAAGGTTAGAAGACTCAAGATCGAGTTCACGGAGAAGGATGTCGAAGAGTTTCTAAGCGGTAAAATCAATATGAGGCTAGTATATAAGCAGCTGCTAAGTATAAGGAAGATGGGTCCTCTAAGGAAGATCCTACAAATGATCCCTGGCTTAAGCCTAAAACTACCATTAGAAATAGATCCTAGGGAGGCTGAGGAGAGGATGAAGAAATGGCTAGCAATAATAGATTCGATGACGTATGAGGAGCTCGACAAGCCGGAGATCATAGATCGTAGGAGGATACGGAGAATAGCACTAGGAGCTGGTGTCAGACCGGAGGATGTTCGCGAACTGATAAAACAGTATGAAGCTATGAAGAGGCTCACAAGGCAACTGAGGAAACGTAGGGACCTGCTCGAAAAGCTTAAGCTAGGAATAAAGATTTGATCAGTAGGAAATTCTACCCCCAAAGGATAATTATCTACCATATAGATGATCCATGTAGGAGGATAGATGTTTTAAAATATATAGTGCTAAACTCCCTCCTAGTAAGTCACGGTATAAGGATAGATACATCACTCTATATTATAGATGAAGATGATGGAGTAGCTTATATCCTCAACGGGTACAACCAGAGATACCTATATGCTCATGATAGAAGCCTCCATAGATACATCGAGAAAATATTTTGCAGACTCAAAACATATCCAGGTGTATACCTATTCAGCCCTAAAGTTTTACTATCGACTATACTTCCAGATCCCAGATCTATACTATTTATACATACTGATGAATTCCATCGCCCATCTCCAAATACACCTCCACCTCCACTATCCGGTATACGTAAAGTTATAATTGTTGATCGACAATTAGACTCCGGAGGGGCTAAAATATTTTACAGATCAAAAACCTTCATATCAACAATAATATCCATCCACCACATACTTGATTTAATACTCGGTGCATGGATTAGAAGAAGGGGGAGGATTGAGAGGTTCAATGGAGAGGGAGTACAGGATTAGTAGTATAGTGGAGAAGGGTCTAGAGATAACCCGTAAATATCCATTATGCGATCACTGTCTTGGAAGAATGTTTGCCAAAATAGGGTTGGAACTGGGAAATGATGAGCGTGGTAAAGCGATTAAAGTATTAATGAATATGAAGCTGCATGAACTATTAAAGGCTGGATCGATCGGTAAGGATGAGTTGAAGATATTTGCGGTAAATAATGGTGATCCGATTACTAGGTTATACAGGAAGATCTATAATGAGGAAATAATACCGAAGCTATGCTATATTTGCGGTAATAAGCTGTCAAGGAAGTACTTCGAGGAACATGCCGAGAAAATCAGTATGTTGTTGAAGGAGTATGATGCTTCAACATTTCTAATAGGCGTAAGTATTTCGAGAGAACTGGCATTAAAGGAGTTGGAGGTTGCAGAGCTTGTTAGGCTTGAAACGTCGGAGTCTATAAAGAATGAGATCAAGAGGGAGATCGGTAAGATCATCAAGAATAGGTATGGTTATGAACCGGACTTCGAGCATCCCGATGTAGTTGTTATAATAGATTATTCTACAGATACATACAATATTGTAGTTAACCCCATACTCTACGAGGGATTATACTGGAAGAGGGGTAGAAACATATCCCATACAATATGGATTTCCCATCGAGGGGTTAAGGAGTATCCATATAGTCTAGAGGAGTTCCTAAACGATCGCTTAAGAGAACTATTCCGTTCCGAGAGGATAATTCATCATGCTTCAGGTAGGGAGGATGTTGACGCCCGTATGCTGGGAACTGGCAGACCAGTTGTGGTTGAAGTTAAGAATCCCCGTAAGAGGAGGATAGATCTAGATACCATTAACAACGTTTTGAGAACGCATGTCATTGAATTTAGATTATTCAAGCCATCTAGTAGGAGCCGTATAGAATATCTCAAAGGGGAGGCTTCGAAGAAGGCCAAGATATACAAAGTATTATTCTATGTAGATGAAGACATCGACGATGAAAAGATCGGTGAATTAATGGAGAAGTTCAAGAACATAGTTATTGAACAAAGGACTCCAACAAGGATCCTTAGACGTAAGAAGGATGTAATACGTAGGAGAAAGGTTTACGGGGTTAGGGTTAGGAGGATACATGGAAGGATCTATGAGGCATTGATATGGTGTGATGGAGGACTATATGTTAAGGAGCTCATCCACTGTGATAATGGTAGGACGAAGCCATGCTTCGGAGAAATTCTAGGAGTTAACACCTATCCGGTAGAGCTCGATGTCATAGGTATTGAGGTTGAGTAAACAATATAAGAACTGGAAAACATTATTTTTGGAGACATCCATAATCCCTAGATAATGGGTGGTTTACAGATGGTTAAAGCACCAAAGGGCTATAGGCATCGAACAAGGAAGGTGTTTAGGAAGCATATTAGGGAGAAGGGTGCTGTTCCACCGTTAAGCCTGTTAATGATCAATTATAAGCCGGGGGATAAGGTCCATATAGTTGTAAACCCCGCTGTGCATCATGGAATGCCCCATAGGAGATATCATGGTAAAACAGGGACTATCATAGGTAGACGTGGTAAAGCCTACATAGTCAAGGTAACTCTAGGCGATAAGGAGAAAACACTATTTATCAGGCCAGAGCATCTTAGACCAGTGAAGACATAACGTTCATAGTGGTGGAGGATATTGGCTGAAGAGGTAGAGGTAGAGATTATAGAGGAGAAGCATATCTCCAATGTCGAAGCATACAGGATACTTAAAGAGGCTATAGAGAAGATAAAGGAGTATGAGGGTAGTGTTCCACCATTCCTAGTTAAAACATTGACATACCTATCTAAATCCTCAAAACTAACACCGGAGGAGGCTGAATCCCTCAAAAACACCCTCCTAAAATATGGGTTGAAGGAGGAGACAGCTATAATGATCGTAAACATTTGTCCACAAACACTAGATGAGCTGAGAACACTGCTGGAGCTGGAGGAGAAATATATAGATACCGAGACGGCTGAAGAGATACTTAAAATGGTTAAATCCTATTGTAGAGAGGAGTAACCACTACTTAATACAATTCCTATCCTAAGAGGAATAGAAATCGTAAATAATGATGAAGATAAGAATATTTTATGAATCAACTAAGACACAGCTAACCCGGTGGGTTAAATGACAGGTTATCGTAGGGGAGATTTTAGAAGGGGTAAACGTAGGGAGGCCTTTAAAGAACCGGCAGCTATAATCCTCGACTTCATGGAGTATGGTAACCCATCAGATAGACACTTCATGCATAGGAGTAACCCCGTAGCTCAAGCCGTTGGAACAAAATATTTCACCCTCATAGAGGTAACCCCCCTACCAACTGTACGCTTCGAAATATTTGAGAAGATAACGTTCGGGCCGGAATCTAAGGTCCGTAAACCCATATTGGTAATAACATATGATGATTTAACAAGCGTTTCAAGGACAAACCTACCTGAAGCAATTAAGAGGATAATACTGGAGAATGAGAAGATGTTTGTAGAATTCTTCAATATAGCTGAACCAGTAAACATAAAGCTACACACACTAGAGCTATTACCAGGTATAGGTAAGAAGACTATGAGACACATACTCGAGGAGAGGAATCGTAAACCATTCGAAAGCTTTGAGGATATTAGGAAGAGGGCAAAGATCGACCCGGTTAAAACACTCGTCGACCGGATAGTTGCCGAGCTCAGCGGTACAGAGAAATACTATCTATTCATAAAGCCTAGGGAGAGGGGTCTCTACCTAGGATATTTAGAGAGGCTTTACGAAGAGTTCTTCTAAACACCCTACACCCTCCGGGCTGATCAATGCATAACCCTCCACCCCTCGAGAATAGGAGGAGACTCCTTACATGGACCCTTACCCTCCTCGGCAAAGAGGGGATTAGACCACGTAGGTCTCTAAGTCAGAATTTCCTCGTAGAACCACAGGTTATCGAGGAGATCCTCAGCTATGTTGAGCCTGGCCATCGATTAATTGAGATCGGTGCTGGTATTGGTACGCTAACATATTATCTAGCCCGTAGTACTAGGAGATACAGTATACACTACGAGATTGATCAGAGACTCGCGGACATAGCTGTTAATGCATTAACAGAGCACGGCATACTTATCAACGGTGATGCACTACTCCACGATTGGAGGGTTGAAGAAGCTGTAGGTACAATACCATACCATATAACCAGCCCCATACTCGTGAAAATAGCCCATTCAAACACTGTCTTGAAGGCTGTCCTCGTCATACAGCGTGATGTTGTTAAGAGGTTGACGGCTAAACCTGGTTCTAGGGATTATGGTAGGCTCACAGTCCTTTTAAGGACTTTATTCGAGATCTTTGAAGGGGGTGTATATGATCCTAGATCATTCTATCCACCGCCAGAGGTTTATTCTCAACTAGTTGTTCTACGTAGAATCAGGAGTTTTGATCATACTATTGAGTTGTTGGAGGAGGTCTCTAGAAGGATCTTTAGTAAGAGGAGGAAGAAGTTGTCGAAGGTTTTGAGGGAGGAATTCGGTATTAATGGAGATAGGGTTATTAAGATGATCGGTTTAAGAGAAGATGTTAGGGTATATATGGTTGATCAGGGTGCTCTACTACGCCTAGTGGAGTATTTGAAAGATATGGGTTCAATATAGATGGTTTAAGGATTAGTGTTTTCGATAATGTTTATGAACCATCCGATGACTCCTTCCTTCTCCTAGAACTAATTGATCTATTCGATGGACATTATCGGTATGGAGTTGATATAGGTTGTGGAACAGGTATTGCGGGATTATATGCTCTACATAAGGGTTATGTTGATCGCGTTGTTTTCATCGATATCAATCCG
>JALVIT010000020.1 GCA_027028545.1 Desulfurococcales archaeon | reverse complement strand
TCGACTACTTGACTATAATGGGATACTTTTGGAGAGCTGTTGACTATTTGTATATTGTCCTTGGCTTCGATTTTGTTATCATGGTTAAATATTGTTTGTATCTATAAATAATATTGGCGAACTATGTTGTTTAGGTTAATATGTTTATTCGTTTTTATCCATAACCTATATTTATCCTGATCTAAGGAATTTGTCTGAAAAACTAGTGTAGGATTTTATTGCATTGCTAAGTATTCTGTGAGTCTTCTAAGGAGTTCGGTAGATATGCAATATTTTATTTTTACCTTTAATTTGTAATTCTGTGTACCTTTAACTATTGCTCCACGTTCAACAGCTGGTATTGGCTGGGTTTTGTAGTATTTCAGTCTATCTTCTTCGTATACTGAGAATCCGCGGGCATATATCGTGGAGGGGTATCCGCCGGTTAGGGGGTGGAGGACTCTGCTTTTGTTACTTATATATTTTTCGGGCATGGGCGAGGTAACTATACAGAAGCTGTTTTCTTCGACCAGTGGGTATTCGATGCATTGGTTAGATATATTGATCCTTACATGGGAGATTCCACGTTTAGGGCCGATACCGGTATGGAGCTGGGTTGGTTTAATATCCTTCTCGGGCTTAACGAGTAGGGGTAATATGATTTCGATGGTGAGATTTTTCAGCATGTTTTTACGCGGGGTTTTAGACTTCTTTACTAAATACTTCATTACAGCCCCATAATAGTCTATGCTCGACCTACCATAGATCATTCCTCTAACCTTCCCTGTACCAGTAGATTTAGTTAAAGGGTTGATCATTATACCGGTCTCATGTCTAATTAGAGTCTCTCTACTAACGAGATGTTTCTCGATATCCCTTCTCTTATCATAGATAGATTTTAAGATCGTGTATCTTTTTCGGGGGAAGGTTTCTTCATAGTATCCGATCCATAGATTGTAGAGCTCTATATAGTTATTAATAACATCCGCATGCTCCATACTGGACCAAATATTTAGTAGGCCTTCACCGACGTCGATAAAGACATCCGTATGTATTTCATCGTTGGCCCCATATTTGGCGGTGAGAAAAGGACCATAGATACCGATTAGTTCATCTCTATTTAGTCCTAAACACTTAAGGAAGTATTTGAAAACTCTCTTATCCCATGAACACTCATTACCGCTATCGCAGACTCTATTACTTCTATAGTAGTAATCCACGATAGCTCCGATCAGAGTTTCTATCCTTGGGAGCAAGGGATCCCTACCGGGTATTTGTCCGGGTCCGGGGGTATGGGGTGTTCTATCACCATAGCCTTGGAGATATAGGCTTGTGAGGGGTTTAAAGGATATGAGGAATAGTTTTGCGCTAGGCATCTCTACTTCATCCTCCTACTACTCCTTATCGCCTGATACATCATCTGCAGGGCTGGGAGGATATCATCTGCTAAGCTGGCTTCAAAATCTTTGATCACCTCTAACCCGATTTTATGGAGATCCTCGATCCCCCTCCGTTTATCCTCGTCTCTATCAGCATTTATGTTACGTTCGATCAGCATCCATAAAGCCTTCTCCTGGAAATCTTTATCCCTCCCCAGGGACTCGATCGTGTCTTGGTGGAACATAAGCCATAGGTCACGGGTAAAGTTGCTCGACAATCTATATCTTAAATCATTGATTGCTAGGGATGGATAGATCGATCCAAGGTATTTAAGTAGGATGCCCAATGGTCTACCAACGGAATCTAATAACTCGGATTTATTGCCACTACTAGTTGTAGTATTTCGGAGGGATACATAACTATACTGAACTGGTACGAGTCTAGGCTGAAGCCTGCCATAACTAATCCCTACTCTATCACCATCCTTCTTGACCTTCTTGAGAATGTATTGGGTTAGTGATAACTCACTCCTCAAGTGATCCCTATAATGGCTCGCCCTCAGCGAGAAGCTTAAACCATTACTAACAAGGGCTGGAACATAGTAT
>JALVIT010000019.1 GCA_027028545.1 Desulfurococcales archaeon | reverse complement strand
TGTATTATTGGGCAGTGTGTATAGGGCTAAACCTAGAAATACTATCGATAAATAAAGTATGATATCATCTATCCTAGTCAAACTCGATCACGCCCTTTATAACCTGTTTAAACCCTCTAATCGCGCCAGCGTAGTATAGGTTTATTAGTTCCCTCCTAAAATCATAGAATCTCCTACGATCTATTAGGACTAGCAATGTATCACGATTCAATACTATATAGCCTTCAACACCCGGTAATTTATCTATTATCCCCCTATCCCCCGTTTTAATCATGTATAATACGTGTTTTAGCTTAAATCTTGTCTCCTCGAATCCCCTAAAAGCCCCCTTCTCAGTAATCCTATAGACTTTATCAATGAATATTCCACGATAGGTTTCCGGTGTATACGTGTATATTATTATTGATGAACCATTGGCTCTAGCCTTGTTAATACCTGTTATGACCATCCCCCAATAGCTTCTCGGAGTATAGAGTAGTGGATCGTAGAGTATTATATCCTTCCCAGCCCCACCCACCACTTCTAGAAGGTTTGCTAGGAACTCGTAGGGTGTATTGATACCTATTGTAGCTCCTCCACCCTGCTCGGTATTTATGATGTGTAGTATCTCCCTAAGGGAATTCATATCCATAGAGTATGTCTCCGGTGAAAATACTAAGGGCTTACCCCTGGTTGAATAGGCTTCTCTAACATCTGGATCGAGTATTTTATCGACTAATTCATCGAAGCATATACCGATACCGTCGACTAGTAGAGCTGTGCTACCATCTGGAACATTTAATGATAGATTAACCCCCTCTCCACTACATGTTTTAACATATAGGTTTTCTATGATGAACATACCCCATCTATCCCATCATTACCCCTAACCTATATTCTTCATTACAGCTTCTAAACCCTCACGTATAACCCTAATCCTAGCTTTGAAGTCACCACCATACTCAACAACTAGGTCGATGTTTGGTAGGAGACGATGATTCAATACTGGGAATAGAACGTATTCGATATCTATGGATTCGACATGATCCCTACCCCTCATAGCCGCTATAGCCTTAGCAGCCTTAACAAGCATTATACCAGCACGGGGGCTAGCTCCAAGCTCGAAGTATTTCCTAGAAGTCTCTAAGACCTCAGGCCTAGTCCCCCTAATTAGACGTGCTACATAGTCTAGGGTATCCTCATGCACACTAATCCCCCCAGCAATAGCCTTCTGTGCTTCAACAACCCATCCAGGATCAACAACGGATTCGAGATCCTCAACCGGTTCTCCAAGCCTATACGCGTGGAGCTTATAGATCTCCTTCTCCTCCTCAAGACTTGACGGATAACCCATTATGATCTTCATCATAAACCTGTCAAGCTGAGCCTCCGGTAATGGATATGTTCCCTCCTGCTCTATCGGGTTCTGTGTTGCTATAACGTAGAAGAACTTGTTATGCCTCCGATCCTCCAATCTATATGTTACATTACCGATCGTTACCTCCCGCTCCTGCATAGCCTGTAATAATGCAGATTGGGTTCTAGGCGTAGCCCTATTGATTTCATCCGCCAACACAATATATGCAAACACCGGTCCAAGGCGGGGCTCGAATTCACGGGTCTTAACGTTGAAGATTAACGAACCAGTTATATCGCTCGGCATTAGGTCTGGTGTGAACTGTATCCTCGAGAACCCCTTATATGGAGTATTGTTTACGATATATGTCTGTTTCTCGCTAAGCCCTAAAACCCTTACTAGTGCTCTAGCGATCGTTGTCTTAGCTATACCTGGAACACCCTCTAGGAGTACGTGTCCATTTGCTAGGAGGGCTGCTAGTATTAGCCTCAGCTCCCTCTTATATCCTATGATCGCCCTACCGATCTCTCTTAAAATCTCCCTAGTCTTATCTCTAATCTCCTCGGGTATCATATTTATCAGCCCTTAATCCTCGTTAGGACTATATCGTTTATCCGGGTTATTTTACTCCACTCGATATCTCTATACTCTATATAGTATGGTTCAAGCTCTACGGATTCATTAAGTATTTGTAGAGCTTTATCTAATGCACCAGCTTCCTCCAGCCCCCTCCTCAGATCACCATACCATGAAACATCTATTAATCCCTCGAAGCTGAACCATCTTGTTATCTTCTCATACGTTCCGGGCTCAACCGTTTTAAGCCTATTTATAAAGTCGTCATAGTTTATCCTACCGCTTCTACTAAACCTTGTATCGAGTCTTAAACCTATACTCCTCCTACCGAATACTATTGTTTTAACCCATCCTAGGATGCCCTCATCTAGATCGACTACTAGTTTCCCATAGATCCTGGAGGGTTTTACCGGTGAAACCTCACCATACGGTATGTTTAATCCACGATACCTAGCCTCACGCGGGTTATCCAGTATTATCACCGGTGTCCTAACATCCTCATAGATCCTCTTACGATAAACAACATCTGCCAAAAAAACCTCCTCAGGTTTAACCAATCCCTTAACCAGTACTATCCTCTTAGGAGCCTTCTTATATGGTATTCTAAGCTTCTCACGCCTCGCAATCAATACTAGCTCTTCAAGCCCCATCTCCTCTGTAACCTCATAACCCATATCAGCGATCATCTGCTTCAACGCTTCAACATCCGGATACTCAACCTCTCCGGGAAACTCTATACATGCCTTGATCAATGGTTCATCCTCAAGATCAAATCCACAGATAAACCCATACTCTAATCCTTCAGAATCGTATATTCTACCACCAATAAGCTCGCTCGGAGACCTATAAGACATGATCCACTACACCGGATACCCCTACCTAGTTATAGTTAAAATATCTTTATTACACTATTATACCCTATCACCTAATATGAATACCCAACCGGGATGGCTAGGGTTGTTTCTAGAGGATAGTGGTGATAGATGTAGAACCGCTAAGCTCCTGGCTAGGAGGTCTAGGGTTAGGATAGCCTCCATACTCTTCGGTGCAAAACCAATACCCTTGAGGGGGGTTGGTATAGAGTATCTAGATTTTAGAGACTATGTTGAGGGTGATGATATAAGATTTGTAGATTGGCGTATAACCGCTAGGAGCCTAACACCCGAGGGGGATTATAGGCTTATAGTTAAAGAGTTTCTAGCTGAGAGAATGGTTAACAACACCATAATACTAGACTATAGTGGATCTATGGGTTATGGAGATAAGTTATTCTCAGCAATATATGTTGTATCAGGCTTCCTATGGCTAGCCGATAACCTAGACGATACAATTGACCTAATAGTGTTATGGGGTGATAAAACATATAATTATCCAGGGATCGATCCGATCCAGGGCGTGGTCCTACTAGAGAAACACATATGTAGACTAGAACCCAGGGGGTATACTAGTCTTAGGGATGTAGTAAGTATTTTGAAGAAGCTACGTAAGAGGAGGAGTCTATTCATAGTATCAGACTATGGACATCCCCTCGACGAACTATTATTCCTCGGCAAAAACATATATGCTAGAAACATATCATTAACAATGATAAACATAACCACACCCATAGAGGTCGAACCCCCCGGAACCCATGGATTCTACTACTTTAAGGACTATGAGCGGGGGGAGGGGTTGAAGACCGATATAGATACATACTATAAGGCCGTCAAACAACATGTATTGTTATATGATACATATTCGTCAAAGATATCATACAATGTCTTAAGAATAAAGGGGTTAAAGGATGCAATAGCGAAAACACCACAGATAATAAGGGTTTATCTAGGTACGCGTAGCCGGATACACGAGTTTATGGTGTAGAATTGCCGGGTTATCACCACCCGGTCCTACCATACTCTAAATATGTTAGTATACCCTTAACCGCTGTATATAGTAGGAGGTAATAGTAGGCGATCCAGTATATTACTAGATGGTGAAGCCCGATCCTTTCCCCAAGAACTATTCTAGCATATATGTATCCGGGGAAAAGAAGTATCATCGTAAATATCTTTAACAATATAAGCCATGTAGCTAGAACCGCGAAGTTGAATAATGGTATAACACCTGTTAGATGTAGGAGGAGTAGGAAGAATAAACCATAGATCTCCATAAGCATCGTTGCAAAACCAATTATTAGATGAAACGGTAGAGCTATTAATCCAATATCGTTGTAACGGGGGTTAAACATCATGTACCAGTGTTTAGCCATAACCTGTAATCCGCCAACATTCCATCTAACCCTCTGCCGAATATATGAGGATAGGGTTAATGGTATCTCAGTATATGCGGTGGCGTCCCATAAGTATCCAAGCCTATAACCCTTCTCGATAATGTGTAGACCCATATCAAAATCCTCGGCAATAGTCTCTTCAGCGGCTGCATCGATGACTAGGCTTCTACGATAGATGCTGAAGGCTCCGCTGGGTATGAGCATCCATCCAATACTCGACTTTAAACTCTTAGTATAGGCATACCCTAAAGCATATTCAACCCTCTGACCGATCCCGAGTAGCCCCTCAGCTCTATGGGGTATGAGTCTTCCACATGCAGCGCCAATAGATCTATTTTGAACCATGTATGATACAAGCTTCCTAATAGAATCCCTCATAGGCTTAGTATCAGCATCGATAGTAACTATTAATTCCCCCGATGCATTTAGTATCCCTGTTTTAACAGCTGCACCACGCCCCATATTCTTCATATGCTTTATGACTTTAACACCATAGCTCTCAGCGATCCCAGAGGTATTATCACTACTTCCATCATCGACAACTATTATTTCTAATTTATCCCTTGGGTAATCTATAGATAATAGATGCTCTAAAGCCTCACCGATCCTCCCCTCTTCATTATATGCTGGTATAACGATTGTTATCTTCGGGAGATCCCCATCTTTGAGTATTTTGTATTGTAGCTTAATGATGGATGGGATCTTGTATATGTAGACTAATATCAGCATAATATATATTGTATAGAATACTGCAAAACCCATAACATGGTATTGTATCCATAGATAGGCCTCATATCCCGTTCCAAATATAGTTGTAACAGCTATTATAACCAGTTGATTAAGCATAACTCCCAATATATATGATATGGTTAAACCCACTACTACTAGTATAGCTTTAAAAACGTTTCCCAGACTCAATTGTTCTCCACCGTTCAGCAACGTTTAGCCAGAATAATATTATCCATGAAATTATGACAACACCCAATTCATGGAATATATTGAACCATCCGAGAATAACGATATGTATTACATGGAGTATGGTGATCCCTAAAACATATACAATTGAATAAAATATGTATCGGCGACTGGTAAAGGGCATTGATAAATATAATCCATAGATCAATCCAAACGAATAGCCGGGAACACCGGTTAGAAACGTAATTATATGAAAGACTAGTAAACCAGCTGTGAGACCTCTAACTAAATACTTAGCTACAATATTCAAACCACATACACCATAAGGACATATAGGGCTATGCTTATCTAAGGATCACTATTGAACCGGATAAAATTATCCCGGTAAGAAATAATGTGATTGATCTGAAACATTGAGTGAAACGTTCCATATTACGTCGTTCCGCCTATCCTGCTACGATAATACGATACGGTCTCTCGAAGCCCTATAGATAAACTATATTTAGGCTTCCAGCCAAGTATTCTCATAGCCTTCTCAATCGATGATACACTATGGTATATGTCGCCGGGTCTAGGCTCTCCATATACTGGTTCGGGGCAGTATCCGATTAATCCACATATAGTCCTATACAGTTCCCTTATTGTAACCCCTCTTCCAGTCCCTATGTTTAGGGCTCCAACATACTCCTTATCTAGAGCGGTTATATTAGCCTCTGCAACATCCCTAACGTATACAAAATCCCTAGTCTGACCCCCATCACCAAATATAACGGGTCTACCGCCCTCCATGAGCGTTTTAATAAACTTATATATGACGCCAGAATACGGGCCGGGCCTCATCCGGGGACCGTAGACGTTGAAGTATCTCAGAGCTATAGGTTTCAACCCATAATCTCTATGATAATTCCATAGTAGGCGTTCACCCATAAGCTTAGTCTCACCGTATAGGCTGAGGGGTTTTGTCGGGTGATCTTCATCTATGGGTAGATACTCCGGGTCTCCATAGACTGCAGCGCTTGAAGCATATACTATCCTCTCAACATCCCTTCTACGGGCATATTCTAGGATGTTTAGGGTCCCAGCAACATTTGTCATAACAGCTTCCCATGGATACCTATATGCTTCATCGACGCCGACGATCGCTGCTAGATGTATTATTGCATCAATCCCTCCAAACCCCCCAACCTTATCTATGAAGTCTTTATCATAGACACTCCTCCTAACTAGATACACCCTACCTTTATCTATATGGTGTTTAATGTTTTCGACAACTCCGCTATAAAGATTGTCGACTACGATGATCTTTTCAGCCATTGATCTCTCTATTAATAGATCGATTGTATGACTCCCAATAAACCCGGCTCCACCAGTGACCAGTACTAGATTATATGTTATCTTAGACCACCGTTACATTGGTTCTATAGTCTTTAATGCTTCTATGTTCTCTAAGAGTATTTTAAAGAGTTTTATGAAATATTCTCTAAGCTCTAATGTATGTTTCAATGGGGTCTTCCTAACCAAGTTATTGCTTACGATAAGTATCGATAATGCTCTATACCCCCTCAGCCTGCCTAGGGAGTATAGTATTACTGTCTCCATATCGACCGCTCTATATCCAGCCTCTCTGATAGCTTTAATATATTTATCTTCAGCGTAGAATGTATCACTACTGAATACTGGTAGTATGTATGGTTTCACACCCCTCTCCCTCAATAGGTCATATGTTTTAACTAGTAGGAATGGATCCGGTGAAGCAGGCGGTGTTATATCTCCGAAATACATACCTGTAGAACACATACCGTGGAATGAACCGGCTGGATCAGCCAATACTATATCGCCTTCCATAAGCTCCTCTAAAAGTGCTCCAGCTGTCCCAAGCCTTATAATTGTTTTTGCACCAAGCATTCTAAGCTCCTCGAAGAGTATAGCCGACATGGGGCATCCTATACCGTGGGATGCTAGTGTGACTTGATATCCTCTATACTCTCCATTAACAACTATATAGCCTCTAGAATTGAACTCCTCCCTCCAATCGTTTAGGATCTTCGATAACAACATGACTCTACCTGGATCACCCATAACGAATACTAGGTCATTGATCTTGACGCCTCTAAGGATCTGGGGTTCCAACGATATACACCATCACAAGGAATTATCTATGTATAGGCATAAATTATTATCCCAACCCGCCCTATAGGTAAACATGTATAGGGGTTGGGATGATCGATCTTGAAGGCTCTAGTCCTACATGGTCCAAGGGATCTGAAGCTTGAAGACGTTGAAGACCCCCTTCCACCACGGGGATGGGTTAGGATTAGGGTTAAACGTGTAGGTATTTGTGGTACTGATAAGGCATTTTATAAGGGAACATATAAGTTGTTTAAGAAGCCCTTGATACCAGGGCATGAGATCGCCGGAGTAATAGATATGGTTGGTGAGGGGGTTTCAGAGGAGCTTGTAGGTCATAGAGCAACCACCGAGATAAACGTGTATTGTGGTAGATGCTGGTATTGTAGACATGGTATGCCAACCCATTGCCCCTACCGGGAGACTATAGGTATTAGCCGTGATGGTGGTATGGCTGAATACGTTATAACTAGGAATGATCTAGTCCATATAGTCGATGATCTAGAGTTTAGAGAGATAGCCTTCATAGAACCCCTAGCAGCCGTCGTTGAAGCTGTGGAGATGCACCCGGTAAAGCCTATGTCTAAGATAGCTGTGCTCGGTATAGGGGCTATAGGCTTACTATCAATAGCTTATTTAAAACTATACAATCCCGAAGCGATTATAGCAGTCTCTAGACCCGGCTCGCCTAAAGCTAGGTATGCATACATGATGGGTGCTGACGAGGTATTAGACTATAAATCGGCTCTGGAATATATGAAGAAGAATACTCCGGAGGGGCAGGGGTTCGACTACGTTGTTGAGGCAACTGGTCATCCATCTGGTCTTGATATGGCTATAAGGCTTGTAAGGCCCCGTGGAGTAGTATATGCTAAATCAACACATGGATCACCGGTATCCTTCAACTATACATTAGCGGTTGTTAAGGAGGTTCAGATCTCGACCAGTAGGTGTGGGCCCTTCGAGAAGGCTATACATCTCCTAAGGAGAAAGCTTATACCAGTCGGTAAACTAGTTACAGCCGAATACGGTATTGATCATGGTGTTGAAGCCTTTGAGAAAAGCTTTGAGAGGGATATGGTTAAAATACATATACTACCATAAAAACTAGAACTCCTCTTCACTGAGGGTTCTACTGGATAATTCTGTTAGTTTGGATAATATCTCCTTATTAGTAAATGCGATATCCTTGACTAAGCCATACAATGCAATTACTACCGCGATAAAGATCAATAAACTAATAATACCCGCTAAGAAACTAAGAGCGTTAACGGACATACCTGCGGGTATTGAAAGGAGAGACATGAATATCGATATTGCATATAGTTTACCTACTAGGGAGGCTGAGGTTTTAGCGTAAACCATACCTAATCTATTGAATAATGTATAGATTAGATAAGCTAATACGAAGGCTAAAACTATAGTTACCGCTATTAATGGCCCACCAATTACCATTACAGCGCCTTGACGAGATGCTAAAGTAAATAATAAGAGGAGAACTGCCATATAGCCTAAAAAGACTTCAGCTACACCAACATTTAGTAGCCTCCCAACATATTTATCCAGATCCTTCATAGCATCATCGATCCTCTGAACCTCAATATACGGTGATAGCTTCTTTAAAACCTCTGGATCCATCTTATGGAATAATTCTAGACTAAACCCATATGATAGGAATAGTTTATACATAGCGTAGAGTAAGATCAAGGACACGATCATCAGTATGGCTGAGAGGAGGGCCAATCCGCTAAACAACTCACTATACATCCTCGCAACGAATAGCTGTGGGTCGCGGAGCTTCACGATCAGATCTTGATGATTTAATACCCATGTAATTGTTAACATAACCATAGCTACACCAGTGCCAAATGATGCTATAGATGCAACTATATATGTCTCGAAGAATTTTCTAGCGGAATCCTCAAATAGGTTTAGGATTCTACGAGCTTCTTCAACATCTATACTCATATATTTGAATCACCGATAATGGTTTTTGCCAGATAAGATATTTAAAATTTTACGGTGTATCTACTCCTTAATATATGGTTTACCCAGCGCCCTCGGCAGTCTAATCCTCTTCATAATCAATGATACTACGAATAGTGTTGTGATGTAGGGTATTGTTAGGAATAAATATGATTCGGCAGTATACTGCACACCGGTAATCTTCTGTAGTAGTATTGGTAGATAGGTTGATGCTCCATCAGCGAATCCGAATACGAATGCTCCGAGGATAGCTAGTAGAGGGTTCCAGTTTGAGAAGGCTACCGTAGCCAATGCTATGAACCCACGCCCCGCCGATATTGTCCGTGTAAATGATCCGAGCCATCCGATGGATAGATATGCTCCTCCAATGCCTGCTAGCCCGGCACCGATGATCGTTGCATAGAACCTTGTCCTGAAAACATTTACACCCATAGCCTCAGCAGCTCTAGGGTCTTCGCCACATGCTCTAAGTTTAAGTCCCCAACTAGTTTTCTCCAGATACCACCATGCTAGGACTGCTATTATCAGTGCTAGGGCTAGGATCGGTGTTATTGTTAACGATACCCCTCCCCCGAAGTTTATGATTATAACAGGGATCTTTGGTACGGTGGGGCTTCCCGAGTAGTCTCCCCATAGATATATTAGTGTTAGTATGCTTATACCGTATGCGAAGCTATTATATCCTACACCGGCTATGATCTGGTCGCCCCTCAAATATACACTTACAAATCCATGCAACACACCTGATAGTAACCCTATGATCGTTCCTACGAGTAGACCTATATATGGGTTTCCAGTGAAGAATGTCGATACTGCTGCCGATAGGCTTGATAGTAGGAATATTCCCTCGATACCAATATTTACAACGCCGGATTTCTCAACAATGATCTCTCCAACGGCTGCTAGTAGTAGTGGTGTCATCATGTAGAAGGTGTTTGTTAATAGATCTAGGACTACATCGATCACTTCCCACCACCCCTTAGAAGGGTTATATAGTTTATCATCATACGGTATGCATAGGGTATGGCTAGTGCTATGACGATTATACCTATAATGGTATCTGAAAGGTATGGTGGTGCACCAGTATATAGCTCAACAAATTGGCCGCCGATTATCAATCCAGCATAGAATACCGAAGCAAATATGATCCCTATGGGGTGGTTCCTACCCAATAACCCGACACCAATACCTGCAAAACCTAGTCCGAACACCGTTGACATTGTTGTATCGAATGCACTCGCAACACCTATTATGTGTAGAGCTCCTCCATAACCTGCTAAACCTCCTCCAAGGAGCATTGAGAATAATATTGCTTTACGGGGATTGAATCCAGCATATACAGCTGTCCGGGGTGATAATCCCGCTATCCTCATCTTATAGCCTAGATCAGTATAGTATAGTAGAATGTATGCGATGACAGCTCCTAGGACGGCTAGCCAGAATGTTGAGGAATAGGACAACATCATGTTCTCGGGTATCTGTATGCTTAGATGGGACTGGGTTGGATTCGGTAGATACTTCAATATAATATATATTATTAGGTAGTAGGCTGTCCAGTTAAGCATTATAGCTGTAATAACCTCGTTAATACCACGATAAACCCTCAGTGCAGCGATCAGTAGCCCCCATGCGGCTCCACCTATGAATCCAGCTATTAATCCAAGCCATATATTACCCGTATAATATGCTATTACTAGACCAGTTAATGCTCCGAGATATAGCTGGCTCTCCCCACCAATATTGAATACACCCGCCAGGATCGGTATCGAGAATGCTAGTCCAGTCATCATTAATGCAGCACTACGCGCCCCTAGGTATCCGGGTGAGGAGTATCCGTAGCGGAAGAGGACGCTATAAATCCATATGGGGTCGTAACCCATTACGAGTAGGACTATTCCAGCCACTAGGAACCCTGTTAGACCTGCTAGTATCAGCTCTACGGCTGCAACCAGATAATCCCTCTTCTTAACCCTTACAGACTCGATCCATCCCCTAACAAACCCTATTATACTCTGAAGAATCCTTCTAGGTAGAGACTCTACGTTAGACACTTACACCACCCATTAACAACCCTAGTTTTTCGAGGGTGTATTCCTCCGGTCTACCCACAGACATAAATTTACCCTCATATATAACCGCTAACCGATCGCTTAGCTGTAGGACCTCGTCGAGATCACTAGATATTAGGAGTATAGCCTTACCCTCATCTCTAAGCCTGATCAAGGTTCTACGTATAAACTCTGTGGCTGCAACATCCAATCCCTGGGTTGGCTCAGATACTATGAATACATCCGGCTCACGGACGATCTCCCTACCAACCATAACCTTTTGCTGATTACCGCCGCTGAGATATTTTATCGGTGTCGTCAAGCTTGGAGCTACTACCTCAAGCCTCCTAACAACCTCTGAAGCTATACTAGAGGCTTTACTCCAGTTTATGACCCTCATCTTCATCAAAACCCTGTAGAGGTTTGTTAGTGCTGTATTCTCAACAATATTCATCTCAGATACGAGGCCTATCCTACGGGATGCTGGTACATAGGCTAATCCATACCTATACCTCTCGGCGGCTGATAAACCGGTTATATCCCTACCATGTAGTAGTATCCTTCCGGATTCAACCCTTCTAATACCGGCTAATGCTTCAGCCAGTTCCCTCTGACCATTACCCTGAACACCTGCTATGCCGAATATTTCGCCGCGATATAGTTTCAGCGATATACCCTTTACGGCTTCAACCCCCCTGTCATCGAGCACGTGTAGATCCCTAGCTTCGAGTAATGCCTCACCCCTCCTAGCCGGCTTCTTCTCGATCTTAAATATAATCTCCCTCTCAACCATCATCCTAGCCAGATCCTTAACATCGACTCTATTGGTCTCAACCGTTCCAACAACTCTACCCCTCCTTAAGACAGTTATTCGATCGGTTATCCTCTTAGCCTCCTTCAACTTATGCGTTATAAATATTATCGTCAACCCCATCTCCTTAAACCTTTCAAGGGCTTTAAACAACTCCTCGGTCTCAACTGGTGTTAATACGCTTGTAGGCTCATCTAAGATCAAGATCTTTGCCTCCCTGATAAGGTTCTTAACGATCTCAACCCTTTGCTGAACACCTATGGGTAGCTCCTCTACAAGGTATTCCAGCGGGATCTTCAGATTAGTCTCCTCAACGATCCTCCTAACCCTCTCCAATGCTTCATCCATAGAAGCCTTGGGGTTAACGCTTAAGAGGCTAAGGTATAGGTTTTCCTTAACAGTGAATGTTGGTACTAGGGTGAAGTGTTGGTAGACCATTCCTATTCCTCTACGTATAGCATCCCATGGTCCGTGGAAGGAGACCTTCTCGCCGAAAACACGTATTTCTCCACGTGTAGGCTTGATCTCGCCGTATAGGATCCTCATAAGTGTCGTTTTGCCAGCACCATTCTCACCTAGCAATCCATGTATCTCACCACGTTTAACGGTGAAATCAACACCTCTAAGAGCTACAACGCCGTCCGGATAGATCTTATGTATATTCTTCATAACAACAACTTCTTCACCAGACAATACCTACACCGCCAGACACGATAACACCTGGTCATATATGTGAGAATAGGGTTGTTGACGGTATAAAAAAATATTTATTTACATATTTTGAACCATAGTGTCCACTAAGGGGTTTAAACACTTCCCTTCTCTAATGCAGCGTTTAGATTACCCTGTTGTAGCTGCTGTATTATACTATTATACTCGTCCTCGCTTAGAGGGGTCTTAAATACTAGTTGTCCACTCTTAATCTTCTGTTCAAGCTCGTGCACGATGTCCCAAACATATGGTTTAATGTATTTCTCCCTCTGCTGCTTCACAATATTCACTATCTCGTCGGGTGTTAGCTTCGTCTTACTATTATTATATGCTATCTCGGCGAAGTAGCGTACACCATCTAGATCCCAGTATCCTACACCTCCCTCCTTTAATCCTAGAGTGTGTATTCCACCCTTCCACGTCCCCTCTACAACCATTTTTATAGCGGTGTATACCGCTACATCAACCCTCTTGGCACCGCTTATCGGTATATATTTTGGATTATACCATTCCTGGCTAGCATCCTGACCTATAGCTAGTGCTGATCCATAACCCTTCTCGTTCCAATCGATCACTGCATCGAACATTCCGAGATGTGTTAGACCCGCCAATCCATATAGAACCTTTGCACCCTGTTGTAGCATCTGATTAGCTGTTTGATAACCCTTCTGTGTGTCTCCGAATGTTCCCGTGTATTGCCATAGGAAGTTTACCGTCTTATTAGTCTTCATCTCGAAATACTTTACACCGAATAGATAACCTATATGGAACTTCCATAGTGGCGGTATACTCATACCGGCGACAGCACCGACAGTATCCCCTCCAAGCTCGTAGGCCATTCCAGACGCTATAACTCCTATTAGTGCTGCACATTCTTGTTCGCGGAATAGTATATCGACTTCGTTATCTCTTACAACGCCGGTTGTCGAGTCTATCAATGCAAACTTCTGATCGGGGTATTTATCAGCTGTCTTATTCAATGCATCAGTCCACAGGAATCCTACGAGGACTAGTAGGCTATACTCCTTACTCTGAGACAATTGCTCGAGTAATGGGATCATGTCTGAGGTCGATTTAGGCGTTAAATACTTGATCTCAACCCCGAAATCCTTACTAGCCTTCTCAGCTCCTAGATAAGCCATATCGTTGAAGCTTAGATCTCCACGTCCACCGACATCGAAGAGTATGGCAACCTTAATCTTCTTAGCTGGGGAGGTTGTAGTTGTCGCTCCTCCGCCACCGCCCTGACTAGTTATATACCAGTATGCTCCTCCAACAGCTACTATTATAACGATTATAACTATTAGGGCTAGAACAGTCTTAGCAACCGCCTTCAAGGTTTTATCCCTACATATACATGTTTTATATTCTATGGTATAGATTGTTTAAAGTATAAAAAGGTTCTACTACTACTTCATGGAAACCATTAGTTTCTTTATCAATCCACCCTCTCTAACTGCATCATTGACTATTGCCGCATCGTAGACACCGTATAGTTTCTCGTGTAGGTGTAGTATATCCTCGGTCTTCGAACCTATTGGTGTCCAAACATATAGTTTCAAACCAAGCTTCTTAACCATTTCAACGGCTTTACCGAAGGATTCCCAACCAATTATTAATGGTGCAGTGATCGGTATGGCTAACGCCTCAACACCAATATCGCCAGCCAGCTTTAAAGCCTTCTCGAAATCCTCGGGTCTACCAATATTTACTCCAAGCCTAGCCTTATCCGAGATCCTCCTCAGATCCCTCAGTATATCGTGGTTGAAGCTCGTGAATAATACATTGCCCAGTCTACCCGATCTATATGTTAACTCATAAACCTTCCCGGTAGCATCCCGATCCTTCAACTCGATAATTAGTGGAACCGTATCCGGTACCGCTTCATAGACGTCTATTAGCCGAGGGATTGTCTGGCCCATCCCAAGGTATACGCTCCTTAATACTTTATACTCTACATCCTTAACCCTAAGCTCCGCCCCCGATACACGTCTGGTATCGGGATCATGGATAACCACTGGTTCTCCATCCCCGCTAAGCCATACATCTAGTTCAACCCCATCCGCACCATGGATTAATGCAGCTAGGAAGGATGCAATAGTATTCTCGGGATATTTAACTGGATAGCCTCTATGACCATAGACAAGCTTATCCAAAACAATATACCTCCAACACTTTAATCTATAAGGATATTATCGTTGAGGGAGAATATATAGTGTCGTGAATAATACCAACTACGAAAATCTTATCCTAAAACCCCTCTAAACGTTTAGCCCCTAGGCTCGATTACGATGACCTTATCGGCAACGTTGAGGGGTTCAAGCAGCCTCCTTAAAAGATTGTGTAATCTGAAGCCTGAGATGGAAGCCTTCTCGTCTACGAGAAGGATCGTCTTATAATCCGTATCTAGGATGTAGACGAGGATTCGGCATAGGAGGGATGAACCCCAGCAGTATTCCTCCTCCTCGCTAATATTTGCCAATATATAGTTCTCCTTCTCACCTATAATCATTATAACATTATATTTAAACCCTGATTTACCCGTTATACTTGTTCTAACAACTGATTTAAACGAATCACCTATTAGGGGTTCGTATAGGGTTTTCAAAATATTTATGACTTCCCCCTCACTGATGGAGTCTGAAGATGAAGAACTTAATAGGTTTTTAAGCTTGGTTATGAGTAGTAGCACTTTGGTTCCATGCTCAGTCAACCTATACCTTGTACCGTTCTCGGTCTTAACCTTCTCGATAGCATTTATCCTTAATAGGAATTCTAGGAATTTCTCAAGACTTCTAGTGTTGAGATTTGTTGCATAGAGTATATGTGTCTTCTTAGCATCGCCGACTTCACGGATATATCCTAGAATAGATGCTAGGATATCCACTCTATCGCGATGCTTATCCCTACTATAATGCACCTGATACACCATATTATAATATTAAATGTATGTTTAATACTATGCTTTGATACGTATTAAAGATTTGGTATGAATCATCCATTCAAACCCCTCTTTATAACTTACTCTATAACTTAATAATGCTAGATTAGCAATTATATCATCTATAAATCGAATAGTTTATGTCTATGGTGTATGCTTTGACGAGGAAGCTTCTCCGAAGACTTATAAGTGTTGACGAAGCTGTTGAGAAGACCGTTAAAAATGTAAGGATTGATCTAAAGACTATAGAGATCCCCCTAAAGTATGCGTTGAATCGTTTATTGGCTGAAGACTTCTATGCATTAATTGATCAGCCGGATTTCGATAGATCAACCGTTGATGGATATGCTGTTAGGAGTATAGATGTGGTTGGAGCTTCAAGCTTTAACCCGGTAGTCTTAAGGGTTAAGGGTGTTATTTCAGCTGGCGAGATAGTTAATGATCCTATTGGTGAGGGGGAGGCGTATGAAGTATATACTGGTGCACCAATACCACCCGGTGCTGATGCTGTGGTTATGTATGAGGATACAAGGATCATATCTAAGGACTTAATCGAAGTATATAGACCCGTCCCCCGGTATGGGAATATTTCTAGGAGGGGTGAAGACTATACTAGGGGGTCACTATTAGTTAGGAAGAATACATTACTGAAGCCATGGCATATAGCGATCATAGCGAATAATGGAGTTGATAAGGTAAAGGTCTATGAAAGGGTTAGGATCGGCATAATAAATACTGGTAATGAAGTAGTCGAACCAGGACATCCACGCGATCCAGGACAGATATATGATAGTACAGGCTACCTAGTCAAAACCTATATTGAACAACTAGGATTTACCGAGGCATACTATTATGGAATATACCCGGATGAAAAAGAAGTCATATATGAAGCACTGATAAACGCTCTAGAGGAGAACCACCTAGTTATAACCATTGGAGGAACAAGTGTAGGAGGACTGGATATCGTTAGAGAAGTTGTCGAGGAGAATGGTGAATGGGTGTTTCGAGGAGTAGCTATGCGTCCCGGAAGACCTACAAGCATTGGAGTAGTGAATGGTAAACCGGTCCTAATGCTATCCGGATACCCCGTTGCTGCATGGACCGGTTTGGAAGCGATCTTCTAC
>JALVIT010000018.1 GCA_027028545.1 Desulfurococcales archaeon | reverse complement strand
TCGTTATGGGTATTGGGGAGAATGGTCAGGGTAAGATGATAGCTGCATACGCGATAATCAATAGTTTAAGCCTCAAATATAAGAGGAGAAGGTTCACACTACATATAGTATCGCCGAAGCCCCGTCCATTATATTTCGAAGAGCTTAGGGATATGATCCTCAATAATATAGCCTATACATTTGTCGTCAGGTATAGTGATCTAAACTATGAACACCTAGATAAACTAGTTGAGGAGATAAGATCGATGAATAAACCAATATATGGAATAGTAGCCGGAGACCTAGGCGAGCTCGAGAGCTTTTTCAAGACCAGAAATATACCCTATGAAAAGATCTAGGAGGGGGGTGGATGATATGGGTAGGTATGAGATAGTATTAACAACTGATAGGACCATGATGAGTAATCATCATGGTAAGGAGTTTCTAGGATTCATGGCAACCGGTCCAGCCATAGGTGTTCCGGAGAAGCTATGGTCTTGGATAGCTGCCCCGAAAATACCCGTTGATGAGGAGGGTAAACCCCGTGAAGCACCATATGGTATGAGGAAGGTTGAAGCGAAGCTGATCGATGCAGGTTTTAAAGCTGCAATAATAGATCCAGACCACCTGCATAAACACCTAGACTCTATGAAGATACTAATGATCGGACACCACGACTTTTTCGCCTATGGACCACCGAGTAGTGAGTGGTGGAGTATAACTGGTAAGGAGCCGTTAAACCGTGTGAGTTTTAAGAGGTTTATGGAGAGCCCAGCTGTTAGGAGGGCTAAGGAGAAGGGTGTAAGGATAATCGTTGGGGGTCCGGCAGCATGGCAGTGGTTGTGGGAGCTTGAACTATGGCATAAATGGGGTGTTGACACGGTTATCGATGGTGAGGTTGAGAGGGTTATTGTGGATATTGTTGAGAAGGCTTTAAACGATGAACCCCTACCAGACTACATCTATATCGGTCCTAGGGATTCCCCAAGCATAGAGGAGATCCCTGTTATCAGGGGTGCTAGTGTTAATGGATTAGTTGAGATTATGAGGGGTTGTCCGAGGGGGTGTAAATTCTGTAGTGTAACCCTTAGACCCCTAAGATATATACCGTTGGAGAGGATCAGGGAGGAGATTAGGGTAAATCTTAGAGCAGGGGTTAAGGGCGCTATACTGCATAGCGAGGATGTGCTACTCTACGGAGCCGACGGTGTAAAGCCCCGTCCGGAGCCATTGATCAAGCTACACGATATGGTTACTAAGGAGATCGGTGAGAAGGGCGAGCTAGCATGGTCCCATGCCAGTCTAGCAGCTATAAAGTATGCCGAGGAGAAACACCATCTGGTCTCAAAGATTATGAATGAATACGTATTAAACGATCATAGGAGGTTTCTAGGGGTTGAAGTCGGTATCGAGACTATGAGTCCTAGACTGGCGAAGATAATCATGCCTGCTAAATCAGCACCTTACCCAGCTAGTCAATGGCCAGACATTGTCGAGGATGCCTTTAGGATCATGCATGAAAACTATATAATACCAGCTGCAACCCTAATACTGGGATTACCCGAGGAGAAGCCTGAAGATGTAGCCATGACCGCCGAACAACTCGATAGGCTTAAACCATATCGTAGCGTGATCGTTCCAATGTTCTTCGTACCCATGGGTGCTTTGAAGAAGAATAAATGGTTTATGAGGGATCATGTAACGCCGGAGCATATAGATGTGTTGATGAAGTGTCTACACCACTCGATCTACTGGGCTGAAGACATAATCAATAAGTTCTACCTAAAAGAACCCTATCTACTACCCGTTAGACTTGGGCTGAAGCTATTCATTAAATATATTAAATGGAAGGTTAATAGGCTCAGACCACAGATCGAAGCCCTCCTAAGGAAATAGTTTTTCACTTCTAGAAGCGATACATTTTTAGAACACACTAATTGTTTCATTAATTAAAGAATAAGGATATATAGGTGTATTATAGTGGGGGTATTCTACATAACGACGCCGATATACTATCCGACAGCACCACCGCATATAGGGCATGCATACACCACGGTCTATGCCGATGTATTGGCTAGATACCATAGATTAATCGGTGATGAAACATTCTTCATGACTGGTAACGATGAGCACGGATTAAAGCTGCAGAGGGCTGCCGAGAAGAGGGGGATCCATCCCAAACAGCTTGTGGATGAGATGGAGGGTGTTTATAAGAATTATTGGAGACTACTAAACATATCCTATGACCACTTCATACGCACAACACATAGTTATCATGAGGAGGTTGTTAAACACTCGATACAGAAACTATACGATAAGGGGTTGATCTATAAGGCTAGCTATGCCGGATGGTATTGTGCGGATTGTGAGAAATATTATTCACCAGGCGAATACATTGAGATCGATGGTAAACCTTACTGTCCAATACATAGGAAGCCTCTGGAATTCCTAGAGGAGGAGACCTATTATTTTAAGCTCTCAGAGTTTGAAGACTACATGGTTAAACTGCTTAGTGAGAGGGATATTGTTTATCCAAAGACATATGCATTAGAAGTATTGAACAAGATCAAGACCGAGGGGCTGAGGGATGTATCGATAGCCCGTCCAAAGGAGAGGGTTTGGTGGGGTATCGAGGTACCCTTCGATAAGAACTATACAGTCTATGTATGGTTCGATGCACTACTAAACTATATATCGGGCATAGGGTATCTGAGGGATATGGATAGGTTTGAGAAATATTGGAGCAATGTACACCACATTATAGGTAAGGATATATTATGGTTCCATACAGCCATATGGTTCAGCATATTGAAGGCATTAGACATAGAGCCGCCTAAGAGGCTGATCGTCCACGCCTTCCTACTAAATAGGGGGTTAAAGATTGGTAAGAGTGCTGGAAATGTTATTGCGATAGAAGACCTATTGGATAGGTATAATGGTGGGGACGGTGTTAGATACATACTTATGAGGATATTCAACCACCAAAAAGATGTCCCGGTGACGACGGAACTATTCGACTCGATATATAACAGCGAGCTGGCAGACAACTATGGAAACCTGATCAGGAGGGTTGGAGTATTATCGATGAAGAAGCTGAACGGAGATGTATCAGCCGATCGCATAGATGAAGTATTAGAGTATAAGATCTCTGAGACCGTTGAAAAGTATAATAGGGAGATGGAGAACTATAATGTATCAAGCGCGATAATAGCCGTTAACGAATTATTGAGAACGGCGAATCAGTATATAAATGAGAAACGTCCATGGGAGAAAAACGATCCATCACTAGAGCTCTATAGTCTTCTCGAAGCGATAGCGTCGTCATCGATCATGTTATACCCGGTAATACCCGAAGCAGCTGGGAAAATACTAAACCTAATAGGTGTTGATGAAATAAGCATCAAGCGACTATCAGTGCCGCTAAGAGACAGATACCATGTATCAGACGCACCTATATTGTTTAAGAAGGTAAAATAATATGAGTCATTTACGCAAACATTATATACCCTTCCCATAGGTAGACTTTAAGTTAACCTAAAAATAATTTAAATTAGGGATAGAAGAGTGTGACAGTAAAACCTATACTCTTCGAGAGATATATGAAGAAGATGAAATCTATAGTGAAATGTATCAAGTTCATTGTATTGTTTTTAATAGTTTATAGTTCTATGATAGTTTTTACTTATAGCATCATTAACGGTAAGATCTACGCTTTACAGATAACTACTGGTTCTTTAATATTATTGTTTAGCATGGTAGCTATAGCCGTTCTAGTCTTAATTATATACAAATATTTTAAGGTATCTATTGAAAATAAACCATTTATATATTTTATGAAATGGCTTGTTTTATATACAATTGTGGTTTTGGCTATAGAGATCACTGAGACTGCTGGACTTTTACCGGAGGAATCGCCTCTATCCTTAGCAGATGACTTAACGATACCGATCACATTCTATTTCTTTGCTTGGAGTATTAGGTGGAATATCCACTATCTTTTCTCGGAGAGGATAACTATTAGGACTATATATGAGAAGATCTTCCAGTTGATAGGGTTGTTTATGATGATTATTCCTTTAGTGATTTTTATATCTAGCATTATAACTAATGGATTCTTAATTATACATAACATATCCTTTGTCATCGGAGATACGATTATAGCTTTAATAGCTGTTATCATAGGATTACATTATTTCATATCACTTTATCTATACGAGGTTGAAATACTATATTTGGATATAGCTGATGCATTTAACCTATTCATAGCTTCATTTATCAGTTTGAATCTCACGGATGCTTTAGAGAATTTTGTCTCGCCAAGTTTTGTATCCGTTATGACTATGATCAAGCTGATATCATTAGTAGTAATGGGTTTAGCACTAATAATTCTAACACCTATAACAGCAAAAATACTCTCAATAATGTATATCTTAAATGAACTAAGGATAAAGATTAGAAAGAGACAATTAAGTTTAAACCATATATTAGTAGATGTAGATTTTGATAAAGCATTAAATGCCTATAGTAAGATTTTGTTATTTATAACGTCAATGGTGAGGCATTACGATATCAATACCCATGATGCATCTATAGTATTGCTTATGAAACCGACAAGCATCCTACCAGCTCTTCTCTCATCACATACATTATTCAAAGATACAAAGAAGATCATAGCAGTAGTCACAAAGGGTGTAGGCTTAGAGAAGATCGCTGAAAATAGAGACGAATATTATTATATCGAGCCGTCGGCTATACGTATTACCTTCTTCATAAATCAATTATTAAAGAGAGATGATCTAGCTAAACCATTGATCCTTATATTTGATAATATATCGGATTTCATATACATAACGGATATTAAGGAAACCTATATATTACTCAAAAACCTTACAGAACTCGATCCACGGCTAATAGGAATTTATATAATAGTTCACGGAGCCCATAGAAGAAATGAAATCGCCCTACTTAAGAATATTATTTATAGAGAAGCCCTACTCTAATAGCTTAGGGTGTGGAGGATGCGTAAAGCGTATATATCGATTGATATCGAGGGTTTACCTGGTATAGCTTCTACAACAATGCTCATCCCCGGTAATACACAATATAGCCGTGGATCTAAGATCATGACTATTATAGGTGTTGAGACAGCTAAACAACTACTCAGTAACGGCTTTGAATATGTAGTATTGGCTGATAGCCATGGATATATGACGAATATAGATTACTTAGAGATCCCTAGAAATGTGTCGTTGATCCAGGGTTTCCCCAGACCCATATCAATGCTTACAGGACTCGATGGATCATATGATGCGGCATTATTTATAGGTTATCATGCCGCTGCATCAACACCGCATGGATTCCTAAGCCATACTATGAGTGGTAGGGTTTTCGCCGAGGTAAGGATTAATGATCGCCGGGCTAGTGAATACCTGTTAAACGCCCTTGTAGCCGGTGAGATGGGTGTTCCAGTTATACTGGTTGCTGGTGATAAGCATCTGGAGGAGGAGGTTAGAGAGTATACTCCATGGGCTGTCTTCGTACCGTTTAAGAGGGGTATTACGAGGTATGCTGCAGAGTATCCAAGCCTCGAAGACGTTCTGGATAGGCTTCGTAGAGGGGTTCAGGTTGCTGTTAATAGGTTGAAGCGTGGCGAGCCAAAGCCTCTATTCCTCGAGAAACCTTACCGTGTTGAGGTTGTTGTTAGGGAGGAGCTTATAGCTGATTTGTTGGAGACTATGGAGCCTTATAGGAGGGTTGATGCATACAGGCTAGTGTTTGAAGCTAATAGTGCTGAGAAGGCTTTAAGGATCATAGAGTTGTCGGCCTTTATAGGATATGGAGTATATGGTTTGAAGGAGAGGATCAAATAGATTTTTGCCAACGGGAGGGATTATAGGGTATGCTGGAATACCTAGCTTCTATCTGGAAGAACATCGTAATGATAATTGTGGGATTGATACTGGTATACCTAGCTGTTAAGAAGGAGTATGAACCACTGATACTACTACCAATAGGTGTTACAGCTATACTGGTCAACATACCCGGTACAGGGTTGGCTGAGCCGCCACATGGGTTCCTATACCTAGTATACCACTACCTGATCGAGACCGAGGTCGTCCCACTATTAATATTCCTAGGGCTGGGAGCTATGACCGATTTCGGACCCATGATAGCTAATCCTAAAAGCCTAATACTCGGCGCTGCAGCACAGATAGGTGTTTTCGTAGCAATGCTATCAGCATTAACCCTCGGATTCCACATAAATGAAGCAGCTAGTATAGGGATTATCGGCGGAGCCGATGGACCAACAACGATCTATCTAACCGTCAAACTAGCCCCCCACCTCCTAGGTGCTACAGCCGTTGCAGCCTATAGCTATATGAGCCTAGTCCCATTGATCCAACCCCCCGTTATAAAGGCTTTGACGACTAAGGAGGAGAGGCTTATACGCATGAAACAGCTTAGACCTGTATCTAAGAGGGAGAGGATCATATTCCCCCTAACAGCTATGATCATTATAGGATTCTTAGTCCCCTCAGCAGCGCCGTTGATCGGTATGATCATGATTGGAAACCTATTCCGGGAGACAGGCGTCGTTGAGAGGCTTCGTAAAGCTGCTAGTGAGGAGTTGATGAATATAGTAACCATCTTCCTAGGGATCGGTGTTGGATCTACCATGCAGGCTGACCGCTTCCTAAACCTAGACACACTACTAGTATTGGGGCTTGGAGTTGTAGCCTTCGCATCCGCAACGGCTGGCGGTGTATTATTCGCTAAGGCTATGAACCTATTCGTTAAGGAGAAGGTTAACCCGATGATCGGTGCTGCAGGTGTATCAGCCGTCCCCATGAGTGCTAGGGTTGTCCAGAGGCTAGCCCATGAGGAGGATCCAGAAAACTTTATACTTATGCACGCTATGGGTCCAAACGTTGCAGGTGTGATCGGGACCGCTGTTGTAGCTGGAGTATTCCTATCACTACTGGGTGGTTGAGCCTTGGAGGATATAGTGTATGGATTATACGTTACGGTAATAGGTGTAACGGTTGTCTTCACAATACTCGGAATACTAGCTGTAACTGTCTATCTACTAAAATATGCCGGGCCGAAGAAACCAGTAGCTAAAGCTGAAAAAGTTGAAACCGTAGCTGAGAAGAGGGTTGAGGAGAAGATAAATGTAGAGCCTAGTGTTGATAAAGACACATTATCGATGATCACGGCGTCGATAATAGCATTCCAGGATGTTAAGAGGAGAGAGCTTGAAAAGATAGATCTATTTCGAAAATATCCGGGACTCTCAAAACTATTATACCTGGCCGGGATCCGTTATAAGGCATACGTTAACATCTCACTACAGGGTGTTAGTAAGAGGGTTCTGGTCGAGGAGATAGGGCCCGGTAGATACATTGTGGTATTAAATGGTAAAAAACACGTTGTAGCCATAAGTAGAAGAGGTTCATAGAGCCTAAAAACTACTCGATCTGAACCTGTACGATGTTACCACCCATCCGAAAACCTATCGATATTGTATAGTTTATGTTGTCGAAGCTTTTAGATATCCTCAACAATACGGTGTTGGGGCCACTATATGAACCCAATATAATGTATCCCTTACCGGTTAGCTCAGTCTTTACACTATTAATTTCGTCCGATGAACCCGTAAATTCCCTGCCAAGATTAACATATGATACCACCGTCGACTGCTGATATACCGAGGCGGATATAACGGCTGAACCATAAGTCTTAGCCAGTGCTTTCTTAACATCTAATAGTATTGTATCGTAGGGCTCCATACCAAGCAGGTGATCGCCTGATGTAGATGTAGTCGTAGTGGTAGTACCACTGATTGTTGAACCCGTATTTGTCTCTGGTAATTCAGGGGTTATATCGGTTACACCCCTCTGACCCTTCCACGTACCTGAATCCATATTGTTTACAAGCTTCCATGTACCACTCATAGAATCCCCCGATACAGTGCCCTTAAAGGTTGCACCCACCGATACACCTCCAAAGGTTATCCTGTTACCATCCAAAACGATAGTTATCATTACTGGTTTATCGCCAGTGCTATAGGGTTCCGTTGTCACCAGTAAGCCCTTATAGGAGCCAGTATTTGTCTTCCATACTCTGAATGCCCACCTACCCGTTAAGCCTTGTGACGTAGTATATGTTCCATACCATGCACCGGAGATATCTATTCCCCCCGTTGTAGATGTAGTTGTTGTAGATGAGGTTGTCTTCCCGAAACCGCTTGATTCGCTTGTCGTAGTTGTTGTGGTTGATGTCTTCCCCTCAGATGACCCAGTCTGAGATGTATAATAATATATTGCTCCACCAGCTATCCCTACAACTATTAGGACTATAAGGACCAGATGTATAGCCTGCATGTTTATTATCACTTCACTTCATATAGTGATCAATGTGTAATCGATTGATATCCTTTAAGAAGTAATGTATTATTGATACATTATATTTATATATCGGACCCCAAGCCAACCCATATACTCATCAATTAATACATATTGATAAGTTCATTATGTGGATTATACATATTAGTTAGTCTTAAATATTATCACATATATACATTGATAAGATAAAATGTATTTTAGGGGAATATAAGTGGGACTACAGAAGCTATACGTTAAACACCAGCCATGTAGAAGCCTCGAATATAACATAAAACTCATAGGTGAAAACATAGTTGAAATATCATATATTAATAGGAGGAGTGGAACAATACGTAAATATATTATCGAATCTAATCATCCCATAGATGAAATGATCGTTGATGAAGCAATGATCATCGCTGAAAACCTATACACCATTATAGATGATCACGCTTCAAAACCAAACATACCACTATACTCATTAATAATCTCACTACTTAGATACTTCAAGGGTTTAAGCTATAAGTGTAAAATAGCTAGGGACAGATGCCCCTTAAAAATATACAAGATGTATAATGGAACACTTATCCAGATGAGTGTTGCTAGTATTATAGAGCAGGTCTATAGGGTTACCCGGAAGTATAATCGCTGGTAGAAGTATTACTTATCATGATCTCTAATCCACCCAGAGACCTAAACATTTCTTCTAGGGTTTCACCAGCACTCCTCCAAACCCTACTACACAGCTTCATATCGCCGAGCTCTCTGCAGATACCGCTGATTAATGTCTTAAACAATCCTATCTGATGATATATCCTTAAAGCAGTATCCGGATCATCATCTACCAGTAACAGTGTTTTCTCGGCAATAGCTTTAAGCAATAAACCCATGTGTTCAGCTATATCCGGGTTCTCATGGAATAGCTTTGATGGATAGTTCTGAGCGATCATAACTAGTAGATCGGCCGAAGCTTGTAGAGCCGTCTTATCACCGAGTTTATCAATGAATAGCTTAATTATATCCTTCATATCACTTAATGGTAGTGATGCTATTGGTCCATGTATCAATGCTCTATAGATCTCAAGCTTCTCATCCTCATCAAAACCCATATTATCGATCTTTGATAGGATCCCTGCTATGATCCTCTTAGAGGAATCCTTCATCTTTAAGAGAGGATATATTTCGAGTATTGTTAGTGCCGAATAACCCTTATCACGGGATTCTTTAAAGTATTTAAGTACTCTATCACAAGTTATCTCACGGGTTAGCTTCTCGACTAGATCCCTGGTTAGTAGATTTTTTAGCAACTCTATAAACATCTGTGGTGGTAGTTGACTCTTCAACGCTTTAAACAGTTCTAATCCTTCGAAGTAATCCCTACTATCAGTTGGAGCTAGTAGTTTCCCGCGTAGCTTGAGGGCTATTTCACGGATATCACATCTACCCCTAGAGCATTCATATGCGATCATCCATGGATCATAGGAGCCGGTTTCTCCGATCATAGTTTATGATCCCTCAAGAGACTATAGTTAGGGTAGCCTAACAATTCTTAGATAGAACTTATGGATTAGAGTGGTTAATTAATACTTTCTCCAATACTAGTAACCCATCTCCTTCTTCACACGTTGATAGAACACTATAACAGCTACGATACCTGCAACAATTGATCCAGCTATTACGGCTAGTAGCGTATCTATATCCCAAGCCCTCCCAAAGAATACCGATATATTTGATCCTATACGTGTAACAGTTACGGATACAACGATCGCATTAATATTATTAACTAGAAATGCCTGGATATATTCAAGCTTATTTAAGAATCCAGTTGATTCATCATATTCCGCTCTAACATATTCATTAATATCGATGCTCATAGTACTATATATTATTGTCCGGGTGTTAGATGAAGCGATCTTTTTAGGGTTTTGCGTTACATCCATGTAGACGTATAGGTTTGAGGGGTAGGGTTTTTCACGGATCTCTGGAAAGGATACACCCCTATATTTGAAATACCAGTTATAAACTAGTTGGCAACCCTCCTTAGTCTTGATAGTGTTCGCCTGTCCCTGGGAGACTATGTGTAGGTATAATAGGTTTCCAGGTCCTCCAGTACCCTGTGTAACCTTCTCAACGATCTCGTTTAGTATGAATATTTCATGGTTAAAATCAACTATTACGTATTTAATGACTGCCTCAGTGTATCCACTAAGTATTTTATCCAGTCTACCTAGACTACTCGATAAATCCGTCTTCGTCACACTGATCTTAACCTTATACTCTACATAGACCCCCTTCTTAGCCCAATTGGGCTGGGCTGTCACTAATACTATGTTTATGGTTATTATCAGCATCAATACTATGAATAGCGTTTTCACATGTTTCCTCATGGATATCACGACTTATAACACTGTTATGATTCTATATCTGTTTTATCATTCCAATTATCGCTGCACAATACTTAATAGTCTAATAACTTCCTTATATGCTTCAACCCCATTCCTAACGAAGATTATCCGGGATTTCCTCCGCTCATCGAGATACTCTCCAAAACCTTTAAACACTTTATCAGTTGCCATACCGGATTCAACTATTATGATTGGTATACCCGTATCGTACGCCATAGCTATCTCTAATATACTGCCAATACCACCACCCATAGCTACAAGTATATCGCTGCTACGGATCATAGTCATACTCCGGGAGACGAATCCTAGATCACTCCTAATTATGACCGTGTATTCATTATTAGGTGGTTCCTGTGGAGGATTTAACGGTAGTGTAAATACTACTCTGATCCCATACTCTATCGCCCGGTCAGCTATATATTTCATTAACCCCCAATAACCGCCTAAAACAATATAGATCCTATCCCGTATACCCTTTAAGGAATCGATGAATTGATCAACATTCTCCCTTAAACGGGGTGATGGTTCACCACTATAAGCTGCAATTCCTATATACTTCAATCGGCAACACCCTGAAAATCCAGATAATGTTTAACATTAAACCTTATAATCACTATTGTGTTAAAAGAGCTTATCCCATAAGTTACCGTATAAGTATTTTGTATGAATTAGTGTCAATTATTAAAATAGTTAATATTCTTTAATATGATTAAACATTAGACATTATAGAATAAATTGTATTTACCAAATAAACTGTGTCCCGGTGATCTATTTGCTTGATCCACATGTTGTTAGGAGGGATTTTCCAATATTTGATAGGAAGATACATGGTAGACCGCTAGTATACTTCGATAATGCGGCTACAACTCAGAAGCCTAGACAGGTTGTTGAGGCTATAGTAGAGTTCTACTACAAACACTATGCAAACATACATAGGGGGCTACATACTCTGAGTCAGGAGGCTAGCGAGATGTATGAGGAAGCCCATGAGGTTTTGGCGAAGTTTATCAACGCATATTCATGGGATGAGGTAATATTCTGCAATAACACCACGGATGGATTAAACATTGTAGCGTATGCATGGGGTTTGAAGAATCTTAGAGAGGGCGATGAAATAGTATTAACGGTTATGGATCATCACAGCAATATGCTTCCATGGAGAAACGTCGCCAAACTCACTGGTGCAAAGATAAAATATGTTGATATAACGGATGATGGAACATTAAACTATGATGACCTAGAGGAGAAGATCAGTGAGAGGACTAGAGTAGTAGCCTTCCCAGGTATGAGCAACGTCCTCGGAACGATCAACGATGTCCGTAGGATCGCTAGATTAGCACATAGTGTTGGAGCAATCGCTGTTATGGACGGTGCTCAGAGCGTACCACACACACCAACCGATATACGTATGCTCGAGATAGACTTCCTAGCCTTCTCAGGGCATAAAATGCTTGGACCAACGGGTACGGGTGTTTTATGGGGTCGTAAAGACCTATTGGAGGATATGATGCCCTTCAAGGTTGGAGGGGATACGATCAAGGATGTAACCCTTGAAGACGTTATATGGCATGACCTGCCATGGCGTTTCGAAGCTGGAACACCGAATATTGCCGGAGGTATAGGATTGGCTGAAGCGGCAAAGTACCTTATGAGGATCGGGATGGAGGATGTTAGAAGACATGAAATGGAACTGGTTGAATACACCCTTAAGAGGTTTAAAGAACTAGGTGACGACGTTGAAGTCTATGGGCCAACGGATCCTAGGGTTAGGGGTGGTGTTATAGCCTTCAATATTAGGGGGTTGAACCACCATGTTGTGGGTAGGACTCTAGACCTATTCGGAATAGCTGTTAGGACTGGAAAGCACTGTGCACACCCCCTCCACTATAGGCTTGGATTGAAAGGAACTGTGAGGGCTAGCTACTACATATATAATACCCGGGAGGAGATCGACTATATGGTTGAAACCCTTAAACAAGTCATAGCCATGAAGAATATATTGTCGAGGCAGGAGGAGATTTCAGAAGAGATATGCACCGGCGGCTAATCCTAATCATCCCTCCCCCTACCTATTAGAGGCTTCTCCTGCTCATAGTTAATACCCATACGTAGTGCTTCCTCAGCCTTTCCAAGCTCTCTACCCAGGTAGAAGGCGTGGTCGAATCTTGATACGAGCCCTCGATCTATGATCTCATACCTTATACCCTCCTCACTCCTCCCGCGAAACAGTATCTTCCCCTTACGCCCAATATATAATGCCTCGATATATCCGTCGACATGGTTTACACGGATCTTGAATATACCCATAGGATCTATAATATACTCCCTCACATTATCACTGCATTCAACGACTTCATCCGGTTCCGGATATTCTATCCATGTATAGATCTTATCCTTAACATATAGTAGATCAATGCCTAGATCCCTAGGATCGCTTCCGAGATACCATGATAGTGTTAGGAGATCCCTAGCCTTAACTGTTTCTCTAAGGGTCCAGAATAGTTTTTCCTCGGACTCATGTATAAGCACTAGAGATACACCAGCCTCACCTAGAAGCTCTAGTAGGAGTGGGATCTGTGAATGTGTGTCTGCATCGATGCTTGAGAGAGTGTTTGTGATCCATGCTGAACTGGCATATTCACGAAGTATTGAATACTTCGATAATTTTTCGAGTAGTCTACGGCTACCATAGCCCGGCATGCCGAGATCAACCACTACCCTATCCCTGGGAATACTTGATATTCTATCATGGATGTTTCCTTCTTCATCATCTATGTATATGTTGACTATATAGCCTATAGAGGAGTATTCTTCAACCTTATCAGCTCTGACACCATATATTATTGATGCATATCTCGTGTAGCATTCTCTACCGAGCATCTCCGGCGTTATAGCGATCCTCTTATCATACCCCATGGATGCCAATTCCTCAACGATCCCGCAATCAATTCCTTGGGGAATGTATATTAGATCGGGATTATACTTTGAAATATATCCTAGTAGCCACTTACGACCCCATTTATGGTTGAAATAGTATCCTATTATGAATGGTGGAGGATTATATGGGATCTCTAGATCACCAATCGCTAAGCCTTCAGCATTTCCAGTATAATGTTTAATTGCTTCATCAAGTATCCTCCGATAATGCTTCTCAATAATTCTCTCCCCCGGTTCCCTTGGCGAGAACTTTTTGGGTCCTATGAGGAACATTGCTCTGAGGAGGGTTGGATTTGAGGGGGATTTAACGATCTTCACACCGATTCTTCTGGATATATCCGTATAATCACCTTTAAGGGTTCCAGGTATGATCACTAGATCTACGTCTTCCAGGTTTATCCTAGATAGATATCTATAGACGGTTATTGGTTTTACCAGTGAAATAACATCTACGGGTATAACGTATAGCTTGATCATATAATCTCTGAACTCTCTCCGAATAGGTTCGATGAGTTTCTCGATCATCCCCCTAGCTAATCTACCCGTTACGATGAGAATATTCATGATATATCAAGCCCCAAATTCTGGAATAATCATGTAGATGAAGGAGGGAACAAACTATTTTATGGTGAGGATAACTTGTTCAGCCTCTACATTATCACCCTCTTTAACAAGGATCTCCTCGACGACGCCATCCCTTGGAGCTAGTATATCTGTAGCCATCTTCATCGATTCGAGGACTACTATTTTCTCGCCTTTCCTAACCCTCTGTCCAGGCTTAACCCTTATCTTCAATATTTTACCAGCCATTGGTGCTTTAACAGGCTCCCCCTCGATGCTTCTAGATGTAGTGGATGACTTATCCATCCCAACGATCTGCTGTGGGGCTGTAGGTGCTGGGACCGCTGCCAGCATGGACGTTATAGGCTGCGCCTCCTCTATGACTTCTAAGTTAACCCCTTCAACACCTACAACGATCGGTTTACCATCTACATAGATCGTTAAGGCCTTACGATAACCCTCCTCACCAACCGGTTTCTCAGTTAATCCCTTCCTCCTAGCTTCGAAGAATTCCAGTGCTACCTGTGGGAATAGACAATATGTTAATACATCCTCCTCCCTAGTATAGTATCCCTTCTCTACAACCGCCCTCCTACACTCTTCGAGCATAGGCTTCAATAGGTCGGCAGGTCTAACCGTTATGGGCTTCTCATCTCCAAGGATCATCTTCATGATCTCCTCCTTTATAGGCGCCGGAGGCCTACCATATAGTCCCTTAACATAGTTCTTGGTCTCCTTGGGTATAATCTTATACTTACCGAATAATACGTTGAGAACGGCTTGTGTTCCAACGATCTGGCTTAGGGGGGTTACAAGTGGGGGCCATCCAAGATCCTCCCTAACCCTTGGAACCTCCTCCAAAACCTCATCGAGCTTATCCAGTTTACCCTGCTGCCTCAACTGGGCTATTAGGTTTGAGAACATTCCACCGGGTATCTGGTGTATGATCACATCTGGGTTTGGAAGTAGGATCCTCCAGTTTATTAGGTGTAGATACTTCTCCTCAATAGTTCTACGTAGGTATTTAGATATCCTATTTATGACATCCATGTTTATACCTGGTCTTAGGTCGGGTGGTAGTGCGTAGTAGACCGATTGAATACCTGGCTGGGCCGTTCCGAAGGCTAGTGGTGATATTGCTGTATTTATATAGTCTGCACCAGCCTTAACCGCTTCAAGATATGTTGCAACAGCTAATCCACCGGTTGCATGGGTGTGTACATCTACTGGGACTTTGAACTCCTTCTTAATAGCTGATACAAGCTCATATGCTTTATGTGGTTCGAGTATTCCAGCCATATCCTTAATAGTGATCACATCAACCTCTAACGCTAACAGCTCCTCAACGGTTTTAAGATAGTATTCTAGTGTGTGGACTGGGCTTATAGTATAGCATATAGCGCCCTGAACAAGTGCTCCAACACTTTTAGCCTTCTTAATACTAACCTTCATATTCCGGACATCGTTTAACGCATCGAATACACGGAATATATCGATCCCATTCTTATACGCCAGCTCTACAAATTTCTCGACAACATCGTCTGGATAATGCTTATATCCTACAATGTTCTGCCCCCTAAGAAGCATCTGCAATTTTGTCCTCCTAACCCTCTCCCTGATAAGTCTAAGCCTCTCCCAAGGATCCTCCCTTAGATAACGTATTGCTGCATCGAATGTTGCACCGCCCCAAACCTCTAAACTGTAGAATCCGGCGTCATCGATCAACTCGGCTATGGGTAACATATCCCTAGTCCTAAAACGTGTTGCTAGGAGGGATTGATGGGCATCACGCATAGTAGTATCTATGATCTCGACCAAGACCACTACACCTAGATAGATGTTTCCCGGATAGTAACTACTGTTTAGATAGTTAATCAACCTTATATACGTATAAAAGTGTTATAAGAGATATATAGTTTGACCAACAACTATTTTAAGTGTATTAGGAAAAACCTCAATTATCCGGGGTGAATATATGCGTCGGATGGTAAAGGGTTTACTCCCAGCCCTATTATTATCCGTAGCTATTCTAGGATTCACCCCATATATAGTGTATGGACACTATGTCGACGTAGATGGTTATCCGGAGGAGTGGTTATCGGTTAATATAGCTGAGAACACACATATAGCTGTCGGCGGAGAATACATTTGGCATGATGCAGCCTATGATACTAGGAACGACTTTGTAACGATAGTAATAGATGGTTCATCGGATGACTGGCTAACCGATCAGTTAAAATACGTCTTCTCGAGGGATTCGACAGATAGAACACCACAGGCTGGCGCCAACCTAGATACATTATTCATTGGATGGAACGATAATTATCTATACATAGCCTTCAACACCAGCAATACGCAATCATGGAATGTAGCCTATGGTATAGGTATAGATGCCATACCAAATCAGGGGTATAACGATACTACTGGAGGTAGTGATGCATGGGATAGAGCCATAACCTTCGACAGCACAGAATACGGTATAGACTACGAGATCTACTTCTGGTGGGATGGAAGTGGAGGTACTATAACCAGCAATAACTTCTGCAACTGGTCAGCATCATCAAGCTCATGGGACTACTACACCCTAAACGATATCGGGGGATCATACGGGTATACCGGAGATTCAAACATCGGACTACAATTCCTAGAACTAGAAATACCATGGACAGCCCTAGGATTCAACAAGCCGGTGAACTTCTC
>JALVIT010000017.1 GCA_027028545.1 Desulfurococcales archaeon | reverse complement strand
CTAGGGATACTATGAATAGTAGTCCTGGGAAGACTAACAGTGATATTAATAGTAGCGATACTGTCTCCAGGTTGATCATATCCTATCACCTCACAGCGACATATATTATTCCAAGAATTATGGATAATATGATCAGTAAGCCGTACCAGGATGCCATAAGGCTTATCCAATCCTGTAGGTTTCCGGTGTGGAACCTATCCCTAATACTACGATACAATCCCCTACCAAATCTTTTTATAAACCCCCAGTATAGGTTCATCGGTGAGGGGGTTGTTGTATCTACTACACTCTCCGGCTCCCCTCCAAGATATGTATCTGTAAACCTCCTCCTACTACTCGCAACTGCTAGGAATATTATGCCTAGTAGTGATGAGAAGGCGATCAAGTATAGCGTTAGATAGAGTGCAACCAGTCCCGGATCCTTGAATAGTAGATGAATTACCTCCATACCACTTCACCCTCCAAGAAGCCTGTATAGGTATCTATAGAAGGCTTCCTGATACATACCTACACCAGCCGGTGCAACCGATCCACCGGCTAAACCATACATAACCCTATACACGTACGGGTATAGGACTCCTAGAAGCACCAGTATGATAGCCATTACGAATAATAATATGTCTATACCGTGTAGCTTGATACGTATATGCTCCTTAGATGGTACGGCGAACATTATAGAGTATATTGCTTTAGCATATCCCGGAACGCTTAGAGCACTAATTATTATGATCATTACAGCCGGTAATACGAGGTTTGCCTCCATGAATGCCCTATACATTAAGAGCTTCGAGAAGAATCCTCCGAAGGGCATTAGACCTGTCAGACTTAGAAAGCCTATCAGCATCGATAAACTTGTTAATGGATATAGTCTACCAACACCCCTCAAATCATCCAGATCCCTTGAACCGGCTGAGTCGATATATACTCCGGAGGACATGAACAGTAGGGCTTTAGCAACACCATGGGTGAATAAATGATAGACTGCAGCTGTAACCGCTAGAGCGGCTATCTGCCTAGGTATATTCGTGAACCCTAGGCTAGCGATCAAGTATATTAAGCCTATATGGCTCACAGTACTATAGGCTAACAACCTCTTAATATCCCGTTGAACCATCATCAATAGTGCTCCTACAAATGCCCCTGTGAATCCAAGTATGAATAATACCAGTAGCACTATGTCTCTATAGGCGTTGAAATAGGGTGAGGCTGGGAAGATCGTGTATAGGAATCTAATGACAGCATAAACACCAACATTAACAACCAATCCGGATAATGCAGCTGATACAGGTGTTGGCGCTTCGGGATGTGCATCCGGTAGCCAGAAATGGTTTGGGAATAGTGCTGATTTATAGGTGAATACCCATAGAGACATGCTTAGAGCCAGTATAGCTGTGACAACAACCGATGAATTAACCCCTCTAACCAATCCAGTATTTATCATTGATAAATGGGCCATGTTTAGCGTTCCATATACTCCATAGATCAATGCTAGGCCTAGGAAGTAGATCGTTGTAGCAGCGGCTCCTATGATCGCATACTTCATGGATGCCTCGACGGCTTCAGGCCTCCTCTTATGATACGCTACCAGTGCATATGCCGATATGCCGAGAACCTCCAGCATTACGAATAGGTTGAATACATCACCGGTGTATAGGCATCCGATCATACCTGCCAGTAACCCTATTAGTAGTATATAGTACCATTCAGGCTCGTCGAAGTGTCTATTATACCATATACTATACAATGCTATGAATAGCATAACCCATGAAGTCAGTAATGCTAGTAGGGCATTTAATCCATCAACCTCATAGCTTATACCTATTGGTGGAGGCCAGCCTCCGAACCCATATACTATCGGTTTCTTATAGATGTAGATCCTCCATGCTATGATCGTTGTCGTAACCGTTGAGAATATCGTTGCCAGTAGAGCCCATATGGCTGGAAACCTTCTAGCTCCAAATATCTTAGCTAGTAGTGGTAGTGTGAATGCGAAT
>JALVIT010000016.1 GCA_027028545.1 Desulfurococcales archaeon | reverse complement strand
ATAATTTAAAACATACCTCCAACCTTAAAACTATTCCATTAAATATATGAATCATCCCCCTGACTCTATTTCTTATCTTAACCGTATTATCTTGAATTGCTAATGCTTTATAAAATATGGTTATCTTAGTGAGTAGGGGTAATCATTATATGCGTATGGCAGAAAACCATTATATGGTGAAAACATGTATAGATTAGAACGGATCATTAAAACTATTTACCTAGAGCTTGAAAATCTAGGCTACAAACCAGTAATTATTGGGACATATGCATTAATCATCCAAGGCTGGCTTCCAGCATCATATATTGATGAAACTAATGATATATACGTGGATGAACCCATGGTTGTGTTCGACGATAGAATCGAGGAGAAAATGTTAGCCCTTGGATTTAGCGTGGGGAGGTCTGAGCTGGGAGGTCTCTATATTGAAGCTGTTAAACCCATAGAAATAATCTACTCCATACACGACTTTTTCATTCCAAAAAACCTGCTCAGACATATAGTAATAGTTAGAGGTTTAAGGGTGCTTGAAGGACACGCCACATTAGTTGCTAAAGCCTTTGGCTCACCTATTGAACACCTAGCATACATTATTAAATCCATGAATGTTAGAATTGATGTAGAGAAATTACGTAGTATGCTCAACAACATCATAGGTGAAGTAGAGCCTCCACGATATATAATTATAAGGAGAAGGGTTGAGAACTTCATTAAAAATATCATTCAGCGTTAAAGGGATGGAGTGATGCTGGATGAAAGTCGATCTAGGTACTCTTATCTCTGCCCTTAAGGGCTGGACACTATGTATCGATGAACCATGTTATGAATGCACGATATGTGTCCAATTACCCAAGTGGACCAAAAACTTTAATAGACATGTGAAAACATACTTAGCACTCTACCTTCATCTAGATATGTCCTAGACTATAGACTAGCCGCTGCCATGCATATCTATATGGTTAAGAACAGGATTGTTATGAGGCCAGAAATCCTCGTAAAGGCTATTAGAGAAGCTAAAATAGTTTCCAGGATTCCACAAGCCATAGAAGAGGATAGCATATATGCGTGGGAGGCTGTATTGTATAGGGGGATATTATATGCTAAACAAATACTAAGCATGGAGGAACTAGTCATAATTAAAGTAGAACCTCCAAAGGATAAAAAGGAGCGGGAAAAGCTCAGAGTATTACTAGAGGGTAAGAGGGTAACAGTTAAGGGTAAAACCTACCATGTTGGAGGACTAGTCAAAAAGCTAGGTGGAAAACGAATAGCATCATGGATATACCTATTACCAAAAAAGACAATACCTAAACTATTAGAACAAATAGGGCCGAGAGGACAAGTAAATATGATCTCTTAAATTCTATCATATATTGAGCTTAAATTGTGTTTGACGAGATATCTAGAGGATGGAACCCATTAGAGACGTTAAGCCAAACATGCATTCCATAGACGTATACTCAGTTACTTATTCAATATAATATATATGCGTAATTCTTTATTATTACATTTTTATTACTTTAATTATTGTGGAATACCTTATTCGGTGTTTTCATCATGAGTTTACAACCTAAGACTATAGATGTCATCGAACTAAAGTTTAACTGGTCTTTAAAAGCGCATAAGAAAGACCATAAGAGTGATCTAAAGGAGCTTTTTAATAGATACGGAATTCCCTTCAACACCAATACCGTGACAGCATACCTCATAGGCGTTCTAAGAGCAATATCGTATGATTCGAAGATTTTCGTGCAGAGTGTTACGCTAAGATGGAAGGAGTTCGAGAAAATTGTAGATATCTCAATTAACAAAATATTCGAGGTAGCAAATGATATTGCTAAAGAGTAATCTATGACGACTATATAAGTAATTATTTATAACCTACGATCCATATCCATCCAGCATATACTATGGTTAATGTTAACCACTATGTCAATTTATTCCTTAGGGATGCCCTAAATGGATTCATTAGAGATAATATTAATTCTCTACTC
>JALVIT010000015.1 GCA_027028545.1 Desulfurococcales archaeon | reverse complement strand
GTCCATTAACCATATAGCCCTTCTTGAGATAGAATCCTAGGGCTGAATGATTATCCTTCTTAACACTCAACATAACCCTTTCAACGCCGCTACCAGCTAATAACTTCTCCATACCCTTCAATAGTTTGCCTCCAATACCCATACCGCGATAACCAGTGTCAACTGCTAGGGAGTCTATATAGGCTTGATCCCTATACTTATAAGCTATTATAAACCCCACAATACTACCCATATACTCTGCAACAAGTATCTTCCTACGCCTACTACGAATTCTGAGGAGTGCTGTGAACCACTCATAATCCTCTTCATCAAGACCCTCCAGGCTGTTAAGGTGTATTTTGAATATTGAGGATACATCCCCCGATGAAGCAGACCTAATAACTATATCTCTAATACCACCCATAATCTAGCTGACAACCCCTACACATAACATATTATCCTACTACTGGTAAACTAGTGCTTAGGGGGATTAAAAACATTGATAGTGGAAATGCAAAATAGTATACTATCCCGCTATACTCTTAACGAAGAAATAGTAGATCGGTGATGGCTGTAGGGGTCTACTCTTAAACTCTGGGTGTGGCTGAGAACCGAAATATATTGTCTCGTAACCCCTCAACTCTATAAACTCCGGATATCCCTCCGGGCTCCAGCCACTGATCCTCAGCCCCGATGATTCAAGCACGTCTATATAGCGGGGGTTTACTTCGTATCTATGGCGATGCCTCTCATATACTACTTCTCTACCATATATTCTCCACGCTATAGTATCCTTAACTATATGTATTGGGTGTGATCCAAGCCTCATAGTCCCTCCGAGATGCTCTACATTATACTGACTTGGAAGCAGATCTACTACTGGATGGGGGGTGTTCGGGTCTAGCTCCCTACTGTTAGCCCCCTCTAAACCAACCACGTTTCTAGCATATTCTACAACCATTAACTGCATACCGAAGCATATACCTAGTATCGGCTTACCATGTTCTCTTAGATACCTTATAGCTTTAATCTTCCCCTCACTACCCCTCCTCCCAAATCCTGGGAGTATTAGTGCTCCATCATAACCTTCTAATTCCTCTAGATCGATCCTATTATTTTCTATATCGGTTGCTTCAAACCATCCGAGATCGATCCCGATATTATTCCATGCTGCAGTGTGTTTCAATGCCTCAACTATGCTGATATAGCTGTCTCTAAGCTTAGTGTATTTACCGATCATCGCTATCCTAATCCTCCTCTCCGGATTCGACAATCTATCGACGAACTTCATCCACCTCGATAGGTCCGGCTCTCTATATTCCAGTCCTAGTCTACCGGCTATATGTTTTGTATAGCCCTGCATATGTAGTATTAGTGGAACCCTATAAATAGTGTCGACATCCGGATCACTATATACTGCTTCACCGGGTAGGTTAGAGTATAGAGCTATCTTAGCCTTATTACCTGGTTCAAGCCATCTAGGTGAGCGGACAACTACGGCATCGGGCTGAATACCGATCCTACGAAGCTCCTGAATACTATGCTGCACGGGCTTAGTCTTCTGCTCACCGCTCGGTAGTATTGGTGATAATGCTACGTGTATGGCTAGGGTATTATTAAACCCCTCCTCTATACGCATCTGTCTAATAGCTTCTAGGAACGGTAATCCTTCAATATCGCCCACAGTTCCACCGATCTCTACTAGGACTATATCGGCTGATGACTCCTCAGCTACGCTTCTAATCCTCCTCTTAATCTCATCTGTTACATGTGGTATGATCTGAACACACTCTCCTAGATAATCCCCCCTTCTCTCCCTCATTATAACCTCGTAGTATACCTGCCCCGTTGTTATGTTGTGTTTCCTCGATAGGTTTATGTGTAGGAATCTCTCATAGTGTCCAAGATCCAGATCTGTCTCTCCACCATCTTCTGTAACGAATACTTCTCCATGCATGTATGGATTCATCGTTCCAGCATCTACGTTTACGTATGGGTCGATCTTTATAGCTGTAACGCTGTATCCTATGGATTTTAGGAGTAGGCCTGTGGAGGCTGTTACAATACCCTTACCTAGACCGGATAATACACCGCCGGTTATGAATATGTATTTAACCATACGCCCTAGACAATATAACGATACCGGAACCCTTATAAATACATCTCCTAACCCTTCGGGGTAACAATATATAACGGTGTAATATATAGGATATAATATGGCGAGGGAGAAACCGGAGCTCCTATACGTTACATGGAGGAGGCTACACAACATACTTATAGAGTTAGCCTATAGGATAAGGGATTCTAATAAAACATATGATACGATATACGCCGTTGTAAAGGGTGGATTAATACCGGCTAGGATCATGGCCGACCTCCTAGATGTGGATGAGATCGGGTTTATAGGTGCTAGATTTTATAAGGGGGTGTCAACGCATAAGGCAAAACCAGAGCTATTCCTACCACCCACAACACCGCTAAATAATAAATCGATACTTGTAGTAGATGATGTCGTAGATACTGGTAGAACCCTACAACTAGTTATCGAAGAACTATATAGGTATGGAGCTGAGAGGGTTGAAACATTAGCGATCTATGTTAAACCATGGACAATAGTCTATCCGGACTACTACTATAAGGTAACCGATAAATGGATTATATATCCATGGGAGATCGCTGAAACATTGAAGGAGATAACACCACCACCGGAAATATTCAAGGGGGATCTAGTGATCTATAGGAGTGTGGAGGGGATGATGAAAAACACATTATAAAACACTTGTCTAAACACTAGAACTTAACGAATTTCTCACCGAGAGCTCCACATATAGGACATTTCTTTGGCGGCTCCTTACCAATATATGTGAATCCACATACTGGGCAGATCCATATGTATCCATCGATCGGGAAGTCCTCCCCACGATCAACATACTCCTTAGCCTTCCTAAACAGCTCCGCATGGATCTTCTCAGCCTCCAGAGCCCATCTGAAGCTTAGTTCTGCAGCCTTCTCACCCTGAAACTTCGCCAGCTCTATATATGCTGGATACATTTCCTTAATCTCGAACTCCTCACCCATAATAGCCAGTTCTAGATTCTTAGAGGTGTTTCCGGGTCCGAAGGGTGCTTCTGCAACAACCTTCTCACCCTGTTTCAGCATTCTAAGCTTCTCATAGTGGTTTCTGGCATGGATCTTCTCAGCGTATGCTATCGCTCTGAATAATCTGGCGACGTTCGGGAATCCCTCCTTCTCGGCTATATCGGCGAAGATCACATATCTCATATGAGCCATAGACTCTCCGCCGAAGGCTGATTTCAATGCGTCCTTTGTCATGGGTCTAGGAGGTGTGGACACGATTACACCCTCTAATATATCTCATACATATAGTTAATAAGTATAATTTTAGGCTAGGCTAACCACGTAGAGGGTTATGATTTATTTTAGGATATAATTAATTTAAGACTACATAGAGTAGTGTATCATCTTCTAGGGTTGTTATCATGGATAAGGATGCTCCCGATCATGTGTTTTTAACGCCGGAGCTGATCGAGAGATTTTCTAGACAGATCCTCGTAAAGGATATTGGAGTCTCGGGTTTGAAGAAGCTTAGATCGTCTAGAGTAGTGGTTATAGGCTGTGGAGCTACCGGGACAGCTCAGGCGGAACTACTGGCTAGACTCGGTATAGGTTATATACGTGTGGTTGATAAAGACTATGTTGATATAAGTAATCTACCTAGAACCCATTTATACACGTATATAGATGCTAAACAATCGATACCTAAAGCTATAGCATGTGCTAATAGGCTATCAGAGATCGATCCGACAATACATGTAGAACCTGTTATCACAAGGGTTACACCGGATAATATCGAGGACCTGGTTAGAGATGTTGACTTAATAATTGATGGAACTGATAATCTAGCAACCCGGTTCCTAATAAACGATGTATCCATCAAATACGGTATACCGTGGATATTCGTAGGGTTTTCATCATGGTATGGACAAGTATTCTTCATAAACCCCGGTAAAGGTCCATGCCTAGACTGTATAATTCCACGTAGAATACTTGAGAGGGAGGAGAGGGGGGATGCATGTGAAGTATTGGGTGCTGTGAATACAGCTATAGCCCTGGTATCATCAATAGCTGCAACACTAGCCCTGAAGCATCTCTTAGGAATACTTAACGATTATAATACGTTATACGTTGTTAATGGGAAGAGGCTTGAAATACACCATGTAAGGATTGAGAGGAATATGGATTGCCCAACATGTATCCATAGGAGGTTCGAATTCCTAGCGAAGAAGGGGTCTAGGAGGGGGGCTACTAGGATATGTGGGTCGAACGCTGTAGAGATCACACCCCCCGTAAAGACCAGTCTTAACCTGGAAGAGTTATCGAAGAGATATGAGCCTGGAAAGATATTATCGGTTAACAAATACACTATGAGGATCATGGTCGACGACATAGTATCAATAATATTATTCAATGATGGTAGAGCTATAATCGATGGAGTAAACGATGAAGAATATGCATGGAAACTATATAGACGATACGTTCTCGACAAAATGGGTTTAGGGGGATAAAATATATGGAAATACTCGATTTCAGAGGCGAACCATGCCCCACACCACTGGTGAAAACGGTTAGAAAGATCGCTAGGATGAAGGAGAATGATGAGATCAAGATATTAACCGATGAGAAGGAATGCGTCGAATACATTAAGGAGATCATACCATCTCTAGGCGTCGAACTACTTAGTATAGATGAAGAAGAGGGGTTTTGGATCATACATATTAAGAAAATAACCATCTAGAACATATTTTCCCAAATCATCTCAAGTAAGAGATAAAGGATCAAAACTATTTTCCAGACATAATAAGTATTTATTCACTTGTCATAGCCCATCGGGGGAGGCCCATATAGGGAACCCCTCCGCTGTGGGAGGGAATTATATGGGTGTCGCCTCCCCCTCGGCAATAATACATCATGGTTACTCCGTGTAATATTTGTTTCCATTAAATAATATTCAAAACCCAGTATTTTCCCATAAGTAATTTTACAGCATGTTTATACTTCTAGGGATTAGATCTCCTCATATTTAACTATATGCCCTTTCTCGATCACGATCCCATATGTCGGTGTCTCTGGTTCTCCCTTTCTAAATGTTATTATGATCCTTTTCACCTCCTTATTCATTGATGATAGTAATACATCCCTTATGATATCCTCCATGGGTGTTTCATCGATGATGAATGGATCGGGCTCGGCTAGGTAGTGGTGTAGATATGTCCCCTTATAACCCTCCTCAGTCTCAATTATCACTACGAGTCTTCTAGGTATTATCCTTCTAACACTTCTGGGAATCTTGGATAGTTCATTCGTTAATTTATCCTTCATCCCATTCACCATGCTGTGGTTTAGATAAATATAGGCTCATTAACCATATGAAAACCAGGAATACAAGTCTTTCAATTCTCTTTGTATTGTTACTGAAATAAGGTGATAATGTTGCCCAGACGGAGAATCCCGGACTTTCAATTCTATTATAGTTGTTACTTTTGACAATACAAAAATATTAACCGATCAAACCATTCAGTCTTTCAATTCTATTATAGTTGTTACTTATCCATTACGGATCCCGCCGCATATCCGCCGCAAATATACTTTCAATTCTATTATAGTTGTTACTTCCTGCATGATATTGTGGTTCCGGTTAGTGTTAATGTTTCCTTTCAATTCTATTATAGTTGTTACTCAAGTACGCTATGCAGTACAACAACTTCTGGAGACTATACTTTCAATTCTATTATAGTTGTTACACGTTGCACGTGAAGGGATCGTGGAGATACACTGCCATATCTTTCAATTCTATTATAGTTGTTACTGGGCATAATCTAACAGTAATTAATGCTAGTTATACCTTTCAATTCTATTATAGTTGTTACATAGGTCGAAGTCTTGTTGTTCTACTTTCCTATTTTTTCTAAGTCCTATATTTAAGTTTTACCATGGATCTTGGTGTTGAAACGGCTTCGACCAGTAGACTATCGGGTGTTTATTTTCGAGCTACTAGTAGCTGTTTGCATATT
>JALVIT010000014.1 GCA_027028545.1 Desulfurococcales archaeon | reverse complement strand
GTTTACAAACTGTTCGGCTTCCTAATAATTTTTCTATGTCCATTACAACTGTGGGGTGTTTACATGAGATGTAACATTGACGGTTTTCGTCAAAACACAATATATCTTTATTGGTACCTTCTATAGTCATTTATTATTCCCTATCTTATATTATTTTTCTGGGGAAACTAATGTAATATGTTGAAGTTGTTGTGACAAAGTTTCTATAGAAGTTGGGATCTCTTCAATAAGCTTTTCTACTTTTATTCTTTTGATTAAGCCTTCTTTAAAGATATATACTTTAATATTGGGTTTAGTGCTGGATATTTCTTTAATAATATCAAATGCTCTTTTATTATTTATATCTAACAACTCTTCTAATATTTTAGTCCCTTTGTCAATTAATCCCTCTTTAGCAATAATTGATATTATTCCTAGTTCTGTGAGAAGGTAATCGCTATGAGTTGTAATAAGTATTTGACTGCCTAGAGATGATATATATGTTAGTAGCCATGCTATAATTCTTTGAAAATGGGGATGTAGCTGTGCTTCTGGTTCTTCAATTATAATGTTTTCGCCGGGCATGATTATGTGAAGAGGAATAAGTATGCCAGAGACCTCGCTTACAAACGCTGAAGCATTGTATATATCAATAATCTCATTGTTAAAGACATATTTATAGTAGGTAGGTATATTTGTGGTCTTATCAACTTCTACTCTTATTTTTCCATTAATGACTAATTCTATAAGTTCCTTTACTAAATGACCTAAGGATTTATCTTTCTTATTATAATATAGGGTCCCATTTATGAAATACTCAATATACTTGCTTGGAATAATAGTTGGTTCTAAAAACCATCTACTCATATATGATAATATAAGTTTTTGTAAAAATCGTTGATCTTCTATACGAAGCGTGTGTAATAAGCTAGATAGTAATTGAACTATCTGTGATCTTCCATACGGGATATAATACCATTTTTTACCAATGATTTTTTCCATTAATTTTTTAACAATTTTATATAAAATGTATTTAAACATAATAGCTGATATTTCTTCTACTGTAAATTTTGCTATGTCATTATAAGAATATATTTCGTTCAATTCAACAAAGTGTACAAGGCCTGACCTGTACTGCACATTTAATTCTTCTACAAATCCCTCCGGTCCATATTTAAACTCCTTGATCATTCCCTTATCGATGATGAGAATATATTTGCCATTATTATATACTTTGATTTTTGATCCCGCTAATAAATCTATACCATAATCTCCAAAAACAGCACCAAAAGCTCTCTTCAATACGATCTCAATGATTTTGATCAATATTTGCTCGTAATCCTTAGTTGAAATGACAAATTTAAACTTCTTTTTTACATCACCAATATTTGATTTTACATCGTTCTTTATTTCATTAGCTATTCTATTTAAATATTCAATTACAACTCTTTTGTTAAGCGATCTATATAGTTCATCGATGAATTCTTTTTCCGGAAAATACATTGTAGGTATTAATTCGCTAATGAAATTTAATGAGTAAATAATTTTAGCTGTATAGGACTTTCCTGTGTTTGGATAACCAGCGAATACTGTAAGATCTCCTAATTCTATTTCTCCCTCCCTAATGGGCCCAAAATTAACTATTTTAATTATAGTCATAATAGTTAACCCCCTAATTGAATAGTATCGTTATATTAATTATTAGATATTCTCCTTATTATTTAGGCATTAAGTAGTGTTTTTCATATTAATCCTTGAATATTATTGTTACGTTGAATTTTAGGGGCTAAGTCATACTAGGGATGTGGTTCTTAAGATGTTTTTATTTAATACTTTGTGAAGTGTTCTCATAATTATAAGATGTTGAGGATGTGTTCTGCTGATTCTATTATTCTCGAGACAACTATCCATGTCATTAGTGGTTCTTGATAAATAGAGTATGTTTTATCAGCTAACCTGTATGTTTCGTCTTTGAAGGATCCATGGGGGAATCCTCCTATACCTATGGCATATCTCTCCTTCAATGCTTCATTCACTATATCTTTGGGTTTCTTATACTCACCCTTCTCATCGAGTAGTATTAACCCCTTAACACCGATCTCATCTAGTAGTTCTCCTAGAGGCATGGTTTTTATGTAGAGTAGTGGTTTCTCAGCATTTGGTGGAACCCTACCGATCATGAATAACTGCTCCATTAAACCAGTAAATCTATTATAGTTTCTGGGTATTCGGGTAGATGGATCTATAAATATTATATGTCCATTATATGTGTGAATATAGGTTTCAAGTAGTCCCTCCTTGTTGAGAGGGCTTTCTAAAGCGTTTAATAATGAAATATGAACTATATCTGGTCTACCTCGTTTACTCCAATCCTTCAACCTCTTAACTGCATGGTAGTGTAGAGATAGGTCAAGAAGAGTTTCACCCGGAGATTTCCCTCTTCTTCTAGCATTCTTAACAACGGCTGGGTGACCCCAGATCTCCCTTGGAACGAGCTCCAGTGCTGATTCAAGTAATAATATTTTCACCCTATTCATAACCACCATACTCTTTCTCCGAATCTCTATTAACAATAACTTTATTCATTTATATGCTATTTAGATGTTTAAATGTAATGTTGGCTCTTCCAGATCCGTGATGATCTTGGTGCATACTATGCCCGGTAGAAAAGATGTTTTAAGGGATTTAGCCATCCAACGTATGAAGTATTTATTTAAACTAGCCGTTTCCGAGGTTAGGAGTGGTAGGCTTGAACTTGCCCGTAGATACATAGAATTAATCAGGCTGATATCACAGAAAACTAGGGTTAGACCACCAAGATATATTAGGAGAGGATATTGTAGGAAATGTTATACCCCACTAATACCCGGTTTAACGGCGAGGGTTAGAATACAGAGTGAGGGGAAAGGGTCTAGGGTGGTTGTAACATGTCTAAAATGTGGATGGATGAGGAGATACATGATAAAGGCCTCAAGAAGGAGATCAAGAGGAGGAAAGCCGGAAAGACAGACATCCAGCTAGGTAAGAGGGGGTTAACGAAGGGGTTTATCGAGGAGGTTAAGAGAAGGCTTAAGAAGAACCATGTTGTGAAGATCAGAATACTCAGATCATATCTAAGGACAACGCTGGAGGATAGAAGGATGATCGCTAGGAGGGTTGCGGAAATAACCGGCTCAAAACTACTAGAGGTTAGAGGGAACACGTTCATACTAGTATCTAGAGGAGAGGGGAAAAACAATATAAGTGTAAGACATGGTTTAAAGAAGAGGAGATAGGTGGGTAAAAAATGGTTACAGCATTAGAGGTACCGGCCGATAGATTGATCGAGAAGCTGGCGGAGTATCTAAAGGAGAATGTACCACAGGTTAAACCACTGGAATGGGCATACTATGTTAAGACGGGTGCTCATAAGGAGAAGCCACCGGATGATCCCGACTGGTGGTATTATCGAGCCGCCAGTATACTTAGGAAACTCTATAAATCCGGTGAACCCGTAGGCATCGAAACCTTTAGAACGATCTATGGCGGACGTAAAAACTATGGATCAGCTCCGGAGCACTTCGTTAAGGGTAGTGGAAGTATTGTTAGGAAGATACTACAACAACTTGAACAAGCTAGACTGGTCGTAAAGGTTGAGGGTAGGGGTAGAACACTATCACCACAGGGTAGAGCACTCCTAGATAGGATAGCCTTCGACGTAATGGTTGAGATCGTTAGGGAGAAGCCTGAACTGGCAAAATATCTCCCTGAGAACGTCAAGGTTAAACTGTTTAGGAGGAAGTAGAGAAGCTAATAGGGGTTGAAGATAAATATTAGTTGTATAGGGTGAAAAAGCCATGGGTGAGGGATACGATGAAGAGCTGGAGGCGTTGAAGAGGAAGAAGCTATTGGAGATGCAGAAGAGGCTTGAGGAGGAGAGGAAGCGTAGGATACAGATCGAGGCTGTCCTGAGGAAGATCATGACTCCGGAGGCTCGTAGTAGATTGGCTAATCTAAGGCTTGTAAAACCCGAACTAGCCAGCCTAGTTGAGCAACAGATTATATCCCTCGCTCAGACCGGTAGGATCCCAATACCTGTTACGGACGAGTTTTTGAAGAAGTTATTAGCTCAGCTTTATGAACAGACCCATCGTGAGACACGTATCCGTATACGTGATAGATTCATATAGGTGGTTTAAACCATGGCTAGGAATAAACCACATGCTCGGAAACTTAGACTGGCTGCAGCATATAAGAGTAATAAACCCATACCGATCTGGGTTACAATGAAGACTAGGTTGAGGGCTAGGAGGGGCTTTAGACTAAGGCATTGGAGGAGGTCTAAGCTTAAAGTATAGGGTCTATGAGAGGGGTGTTTAGGCTATGAGTGAGAAGGAGGGTGTTGTTAAATCAATACATGTGATCCCCCTTAAGAGGGTCTATTATGGTAGGAGGACTAATAGGAGTGATAGAGCTGTAAGACTGGTTAGGAGGTATGTTGCTAGACATTTTAAGGAGGCTGAGAAGATAATAATACATCCATCAGTAAACGAATATATCTGGAGTAGAGGTAGGGAGAAGCCTCCTAGACGAATAGTTGTTGAGATAAGATTTGATAAGGAGGAGAAGACTGCTAAGGTCCTGCTTGTTAGGAAGGGGTTGAGGAAGAGGATAGCCCTCGTCAAGGCTGAGACGGGTAAGGAATAGTCTTTGTCCAGATCGTCTAACCCCTATTTTATAATTGAGAACCGTAATATCATGTATTTAGGGTTGAAGGATATTGGAGCTCATAAAGCTACGTATTAAGGGTAGTGTGCATGTTGGAGTATATGTTTATGCTAATGACTATATAGGATTCATACCTCCGGGTCTAACAGCTTCTGAGAAGGAGGCTATAATTGATACACTGGATATAGAGCTTATTGAGACTAAGATCGCTGAGACGGATCTTGTTGGAGTTTTTATTGCTGGGAATAACTACGGTATAGTGCTTCCTAGAAATGTCCTAGATGAGGAGGTTGAGAGGATTAAACCCTATTTAGCTAAACACGATATGAACCTCTACATTTCTAGGTCGAAGCATACAGCTATGGGTAATATAATACTGGCAAATAATAATGCAGCGATAATAGGAGGGATATTGGAGAAACACGAAGCACAGAAGATCGCTGAAGCCCTAGGAGTAGAGTATATGGTGAAGGATATAATGTATCTAAACATACCTGGAAGCCTAGCAGTTGTAACAGATAGGGGTGGACTCGTGCATCCAGATATTAATGATGAAGAGCTCAGATTCCTAGAGGAGTTCTTCAAGGTGAACTTTGAGAGGGCAACGGTTAATGCAGGGATACCTTTTATTAAGAGTGGATTAATAGCTAATAACCATGGAATAATAGTTGGAGAGAACACTACGGGGCCAGAAATATTAAGGATTAAGAGGGGTTTAGAAGGGGGGTAGATTAGATATGGGTGAGGTTAAAACGTTTAGGATCGAAGGTATAATGCTTATAAGCCATGACCGTCTCCCAACATGGCAGAAGTTTACTAAGGAGGTTAGAGCACTCAATAAGGAGCAGGCGATCGAATACGTCTACTCGGTTCTCGGAAGCAACCATAAGCTACGTAGGAAGCATATAAAGATACTATCGATCAAGGAGATCGAGCCGGAGGAGGCTAGGGATAGGAGGATCCAGCAGATAGCTAGGATGGAGAGGTTTGTTAAGCTATGAATAAAGAGCCAAGCGTTAAGGGTAGAGCTATAAGTCTAGAGGAACTCCTCGTAAGGGCTGAAGAAGTTAAACAGTATCTAACACTACTCGAGAATAGGATCAATGATACAATGACTAGGATGACAGAGCTACAACTAGCTAAAACAACACTGATGGAGCTTCCAGATGGGGGTGGTGAGGGATATATTGTAGCAGATAGATTATCATCAACATATATACCAGTGCTCCTACCGGAGGATTGGAAGGATCGGATATTGGTGAATATAGGTTTAACATACTATATAAAGACCGGTAAGGATGAAGCTATGAGTCTCATAGATAAGAGACTAAACGATCTGAGGAAGATCTCGGACCTATTGAATAGGCAGTATAGAGCATTACTAAATG
>JALVIT010000013.1 GCA_027028545.1 Desulfurococcales archaeon | reverse complement strand
TTAGCCGGATACCAGTTATATGCTAGGAAGCCCAGCAGGGCGAACAACATTATTATTGATCCTTCAAGGCTCGGATGTATGCCCTCCATGAAGCAATAAGTGGCTGTAAAGAACATTAGGAGGGTCCCCTGACCAGCCTCCAACCCATTATATCCGGCGATCATGTTGAAGGCGTTGGATGCGCCAAGTATGCCGAGGGGTACTAGTAGTAGGGGGTATAGGATTCCGAAATCAACAACACCTATAAATGGTAGAGCCATTGTGGAGTATCCAGCCTTTATAACCATCATGGGTATGGCTAGGGGGGCCATGGCTAGTATTCTAGCCCTAATCCTTAAACCCTTCTTCCAGCCGAGTATATCGTCTAGGAATCCTAGGAAGCTTGACATGAATAATAGTAGGGATAGAGTCATTAGATCTAGGATGTATTCGCCTGTGACGCCACTATAAACCCTCAAAGCAATATATGTTAGTATCCCGAAGCTAGCCGCTACAGAAACCCATACACCTCCGGCTTCAGCAACCATAGGCTTATCGGGTTTATTCATATCCGGACCTGTAAAACCTGTTTCACGGGCTTTAATGATCCACCAACGGACTAAGAGTAGGGATGCTGCCAAGCTTATGAGTGATGATAGTAGTAGGTATAGGTAGTCTATGAAGCTGATCAAGACCTATCCGTCTCCCCCATCCATTCAGTATTAAATATCATGTATATTTCACGAGCCCTCTTCTCACCAATACCCTCAACACTCATCAACTCCTCAACCCGGGCATTTGCTATAGCCTTTAAAGTCTTAAACCTAGACAGCAGCCTCCTAGCCAGTTTTGGGCCAACGATACTCTCAGCAACATATATGATCCTATCATGGAGGCTCATAGGCTTCTTCTCAACCCTCATACGATAAACCTTCTTCTCCTCAGTCTTACCGAGACTCTTAGCCTTCGCAACCAACCACTCGATCGTGGCCTTCTTATTCGGTGTGTTTAGTACGGGTATTTTAAAGTCTATTAGGAGTGTATCTAGAACCCTAAGGATAGACTGGATCCTCCAACCCCGATACTTCTCTAGTATTCCAAGCCACCCCTCAACAACTATCAATGGTTGATATCCATCCCTCTCAGCCGCTTCAGCGAGTAGCTTAGACTGCTCCCATACACGGTTGTCCCTTATACTATTAGCGAAATCTGTCACGGTCTTCCTCTCAACAAGTATGGGCTTCCTACCCTCGGGAGCCATTAATAGGAAGTCTCCGGCTGGTAGTGGTCTGACGGCAACTCTTAAACCCTTAGCGATAAATGTTTTCCTGAAATCGGGATGTTTAGAATCCTCCCTAGAATCGATAACTATATCGACTGGTGTTAGTAGTGATAGAGCCATAGCTCCCATCCATATAAGTTGAAATCCCCATAGCGATATATTGATTCTATGTAGTGGTGTCTAAATAATGATTACCTTTAAGTGTAGTAGATGCGGATACACTACGGAAAAACCATATACCATATGCCCTAAATGCGGGGGGTTGATGAAGCCAGTCTATAAATGGGTTTGGAAACCCCTCCCGGATAGAAGGAGTATTAGAAGTTTCAAATACATGCTCCCACCCCTAGGAGAGATCGCGTCTCTAGGTGAAGCGTGGACGCCGATAATAAGATCTGATAGAATGTTTAGGGATAATGTATACTTTAAGGATGAAGGTAGGAATCCCACCGGAAGCTTCAGGGATCGGGCTGCATCCCTCGTAATATCCTACGCATATGTGAAGGGCTATAGAAGGATCATATTGGCTAGTGATGGGAATATGGGTGTTAGCGTTGCAGCCTACTCGGCTAGGAGGGGCTTGAGGACAACGATCTATGTTCCTCGAAACACCGATATGGAGAAGATACTGTTAATGAAGGCTTATGGAGCTAGAGTTGTTGTAAGCGATAAGGATCTGGATACACTACTTAGAGATATTGAATCCGAAGCCTCGGAGAGAGATCTATATAATGCTTCGAGCACATATAACATATTATCGGTTGAGGGGTTGAAGACGATCTCATACGAGATAGTTCTAGACGGATACAAGCCGGACATGATTTATCTACCCCTCGGAAGCGGGTTAACCCTTCTAAGCATATACTATGGTTATCGAGAACTCCTAGATCATGGAATAGTTGATCATATGCCTAAACTAATAGGTGTCGAAACATGTGCAAACCCAGTCTACGCTTTAAAGCTGGGATTAATAGATAAACCATGCAGAGAGAAGGGTTTACCCGGGTTAAGCTATAGGAAGCCTATAATAATGGATCATGTCCTAGAAATATTGAGGAAACATGGAGATATAGTAGTCGTAACACGTAGGAAGACAGTCGATGCCGCAAAGAAGCTGAGTAGGCTGGAAGGATTATTCGTAGAACCATCATCAGCTGTAGCATTAGCCGGAGCATTGGAGAACCCACCACTCGGAGAAGAAACTTTAATCCTATTAACAGGGCATGGGTTGAAGGGTCCAACGATCTATATGAGGGGGAGTAGGAGGAGGATACCACACATATTCCCCGGTGCAACCAAATACTTAATATTAGAATTAATAAAGGAAAACCCCGGTCTAACTGGATACGAGATCTGGAAAAAACTAGGATTAAGGATAAGTGTCCAAGCAGTATACCAGCATCTAAAAGATCTTAGAGAAAAGGGATACATAGTCTCAAAGCTGGAATATGGAAAGATCAAATACTATCCAAAAACATAAAGTGATGGTTACTATAATAGGGTACAAGTTTACGCTAATTGATATATAGTTACACCTAAAACATTATATTTTGAACGTAACTATATATTCTTGGAGAAAAAGTTTGTTGACTGCGAGAGGAGCTTAGGATACCGGATAAGAGCTACTGTAATAAACTTAAAATATAGTATCAAGTACTTGATCGTATCTAGGAGGAATTTAGCTGAGAAGTATAAGTATATAATTGTAAATGTAGAAGAGCTTGGATTATAGGTATGTTTCGGGTCAGTATATTCTACCCTTATCGAGAAGTCCTATTAGATCGTTTAGATCTATCTCTCCGAATCCTATCATTGCATCTCCTGCACCATAGGATATTAGTAGTTTATCGTCGCGTCTCCATAGTCCGCATGGGAAGATCGTGTATGGTCTATCGCCAAATATCTCGTATGATTCCTTCGGAGCCATTATGTATGATGGTGTTACAGCTGCAACAACTACACCCTCCTTGGTGAACTGGATCTCTGCCGCGAATACCCGGTACGCTTCTATGAGATTGTCGACTCCATGTATTAACGCTATAACCCTATTCCTACCGATAACTACTGGTGGTGTTGACCATCCTAGCTTCAACTCCTTACCCCTTAATGGTCTCATGATCTCCCTATTATCATTGACAACAATCTCTGTTAATTCATCCGTTCTATCCCTCCGCCCCTCGACACCTATTAGTAGATAGTAGTTTTCATCGATCATGTGTGGTCTGTGGAAGAAGTATTTCCTACCATCGATCGATACTAGGAAGGCATCCTTATTACTAACCATCTTCTCCTCATATTCATCGGGTAGTTTGTGGACGAATACCTTCTTCCATCTACGCTCATTCAACTCCTCCCTAATAGCTGTGACGGGCATAGTCCTCTCAATCCTTACAGCTGGGTTGAAGTAGTTTATTGATCGACCGGTATATGTCATATAGGTTGATTCACCGATCTTATAAACCCTTGGATCCTCAGCCCCCCATAGATCGTATTTTGTTGAGGGTGCTATAACTATTCTCGAAGCATAATAGTTTATATTTATATTACCGCTAAATAGATCCTCGATCGGTATCTCGAGCTCAACTATTCCCGAAACATATTTGTAGTAGCCTACAACTATTCGGGCATAAACCCTTACAATTTCATCTTCAACAAGTAGGGATGGGTTGAAGATCACGGGTGGTGTGCTAGCTGGATAGTTATTTATGAACACTCTATTCGGGGAGAGGACTCCAAGCCTTCTAACAATATCCCTGGTCTCGAATCTACGAATCTTACGGGCATCTTCGAACCCTAATGCTTTGGGGAATACGAATCTTGGGGGTTGGCGTCGAACCCTTATAGGAACCATGATTATTTCATCTCACCATATCTAGTCTCTATAATGAATAGGATACTCCTTTATAAAGGATAGGACTTCAAATACTAGATGCAAATCATGTCAACTCTACTCAGCATACTCCTTAAAACTAACCTCCTTACCATGCTTAACGAATTTAAGCCTTATATCGGGCTTAACCGGTATTCCAAGCCTATTAAGTATTATCAGTGTCGTATATCCATCAAACTCCCTAATCCTACCAGTCCTTACTAGTTCGTAGAAAACCTTTACCGCGTAGGGGTAGAGCTGGGGGTAGAGCATCTTAGCCTTATACATAAGCTCCCTAGCCTTATCATCAGCCAGCCTCTCCCACACGATCTTCTCCGGATCGATGCTTTCAGCTTTCTCTTCAACTCTCTTCTTAGACTCACTAATCTTCCTCATATACTTCTCTAAAAGCTTCTTCCTCAAATGCTCCGGGAGCTCCTCGCTCATCCCCCTCAACCCCCCTTTAACACTATTTATCATATTATTCTACTATGCATAGATTAAGTTAATATACTATTAATCCTTAGGGTTGATAGGTGTATAAACTATGGCTGCCTGGGTCGACCAGTTTATTAGCGCGTTGCTAATGCTATTCATAGTTCTTGATGCACCCGGTAATGCACCCCTATTCTACTTCTTCACGAAGGATCTCGAGCCTTGGAGGCGTATACGTATCATTAGGCAGAGCATATTTGTTGCAGCCTTAATCCTAATAGTATTTGCAGTCTTCGGTGACTACATATTATCGTATTTCGGCATAACGGTCAACGACTTCAGGATCGCTGGTGGGATAATATTGTTCATATATGCAGTTCTAGGAATACTTGGACACACAGAGGCTGAAACCATTAAGGGTGAGGAGGTAGCTGTGGTCCCGTTGGCAACACCCCTCCTAGCAGGTCCCGGAGCTATAACTATTGTAATATACCTCAAATACTCCACCGGTCTACTCATAACCCTATCATCGATAATCATAAACATACTCGTATCATGGATACTCCTAGAGAATGGGGGAAAACTACTAGACTTACTCGGGAAGCAGGGTAGCACTGTCCTAAGTAAGATCTTCGCAATACTGTTAGCAGCATACTCTATAGCTATGATTAGAGAGGGTATACTCTCACTCATATAAGGAATAGAAATTATGGTATACCCCCATGCTTCAGGAGGTATAATGCTATCGTAGACACGACTAGATCAGCTATACTTCCCAGGTTTAAACCCATACTTCTAAACTCTTCATCGAGTTCCACTACGGGTTTAACCCATTCATCCATACTGGTTATTTCCTGGAGGGTGTGCTTAGCCTTATCCATAACCATATATGCTATGGGGGATCCATGTGTTCTAGTGATCGTTGTATCTGGGTTTCTCGATAATAGGTATAGATATGTTTCTACAACCCCCCTATTCCAATCCCTATGCTCCTCTAGTCTATCCTCTAGAAATCTTAATGCTTTAAAACTCCTAGGATAGGCTTCATAGAGTTCTGTAGCTACTATATCCCTACCACTACTATACTTTATAGTATCATAGAATCTCTGCCCCCTCCTAACTATCTCGGCTTTAAACCTTGGATCCCATACATTGACGAGACCATCCGTTTCATCTGTAGGCTTTATATAGCTTGGCTTAGCTAGTCTAACAGCTCTGTAGAACCATATTGTATCATACACGGTAGCCTCACCTATAACGATCCCGGTGTATCTGGGGATAAGTTCTATTTCTGAGTAGCTATATCCGTCCCCCACGATCATTCCGAGACTTATGGATAGTGGTGTTAGTAAGAGCATTGATCCGAGACATGTATTACCCCTCCTGGTTAATCCCATGGTTTCTCGGAGGGTTTTATATATCAGGTCTCCGAGTAAAACCCTATATCTACGCCTACTATAACCCCTCCTAGCCCCAATGTATAGGTATCTATATGCAATGATGCTTGTAGCTAG
>JALVIT010000012.1 GCA_027028545.1 Desulfurococcales archaeon | reverse complement strand
ATATAGTATCGATGCTAAACCACCCCTAGTAGGGTCTCGGGCAGCGTCTATATAGTCTTTATACTTCTCGATTACTGGTAGAACTGTCTTCACCAGCGGCCTTGAATCGCTCCTCAACCCCCTAGCCTCTTCGAGCATGCCTAGCTGTGCTGCCAGGATCGTTGCACCATGCTCAGCTATGGGTGCTGATACAATTATTTTATCGCTGGGCTCGATCCTATCTATAATGGGTTTATCAGCTAGCCCTATACCGGTTCCAGATATTATTATTTTGTCTAGGCTACCTTTAGGCATAACCTTAAAATCCCCACCTATCAATGCCACATCGTTCTCCTCGAGGAGCCTTATCATCGAAGATATTATCCTTTCGAGATCAATCCTCGAAAACCCCTCCTCAACAACTATACCATCCATAAAGGCTACCGGTCTAGCACCCATCATAACCAAGTCGTTCAATACACCGGATACAGCTAGGTGTCCAATATCACCGCCGGGGAAGAATATGGGGTTTATGGTGAAGTTATCAGTTGCAACAACTACATGTTTAGAACCAATAACTATTGAGGAACCATCATCCAACACATCGAGTCCATAACCGTTCAAAGCCCTCCTAAGACTAACCGGTGTCCTCGACACTATGAGTTTCTCGATAAGTTCATTCATCTCCCTACCTCCACTACCATGCACTAGGGATATATATCTACCAATAACCACTTCATACACCCATTTACTAGATGTGTAATTCCTTTAGGAGTGTTTAGGGTTGTGGAGGATTGAATATTTTACTCCTTAATCTCCCTAATCTCTAATTCATCTCCGCCCCATAGGGTTATTGTCTTCTTGGATTTGAACACCGTTATACCGTCTGGATCTATTATTCTAATTATTGCTTCCAACGGTGTCTCTTCGAAACCGATCTTCATCATACATATATTATTGCTGAATACACATCTCTTAATCCTAAGATCCTGTGTTACGGCTTCAACCACGTAGTTATCCGGTAGCCCTATGAAGAATACCTTATCACTTATAGCATGGTATAAGTTATTTTTAGGTATGGGTCCGGCCTCACCATTTGGAGGTATCCATCCTAGGACTGCTTCTGAGAAGGCGTATCTAGTGTAGAAGTAGTATTTCAGCCTATGGAATCCCTCCTTGAGGAATATTGGTTCACTAATATATGTTGTTGGAGGTTGATCCTTCCACGCATCGATCAAAAGCTTACCATCGATCCAAACCCTTGATCCATCATCGGTTGTAACATAGATCCTATAGAGCCCCCTACGATCTATACGTATATATCCAAGCCATGCTATAGCGTAGAATTCTGCAGGAACACCCGGTTTGGGGCTATCCCACCATACATAGTTTATCCATGGAGATATATCCTCTCTAACAGGTTTAAGCGATGATAAGTCATCTGGTGGATTCTCCCCAGACCATACATAGTATAGTGTTTTAAGCCCGGGGGCTAACCCCTCCCTGGTTTTAATCACTATGTAGCTCTCCTTAGACAAACCATATACACCATCAACCAGTCGAAATAAACACCAATTATAATTTAAAGCATGTAAACATTAATTTTCTATACGTTATTAAGAATAGATAAGCTTAACCCAAAAACAATACAGGATAAGGGGTGATCAAATAATGGTTTTGATCGGTCCAGAGCTTTTAGATAAGATTATCGAGGGTAGAGACCTACTATATAAAGCGTATGTGATCGCAAATAGTGATCCAGAGATCCAGGAGTTATGGGATATGGCTAATGTAATGGCTGTTAGAAGATTGAAATACAACGATCATGGACCGGTTCATGCTAGGATCGCTGCCGGTGCAGCGCTATACCTATACAAGCTACTATTGGAATCTGGTATAACACCAACACTGTTAAGGGATAGAGTTGTTGATGATGTAGAGTATACATGGCTAATACCACTGTACGGTGCACTACTACACGATATAGGTAATAGTATACATAGGGATCTACATGAAAAGCTTGGATCAATATTGGCAAAACCAATACTGGATAGGTTATTGGAGAAGCTGATCGGAGACTATAGGCTTAGGATAAGGATTAGACAGGAAATAATGCATAGTATACACTGCACAGCATACGATGTAAACTGCCTAACATATGAAGCCGGAACGGTGAAGGTTGGTGATGGACTGGATATGGCTGAGGGTAGAGCACGCGTACCCTACCGTCTCGGAGGTGTAACTATACATAGTGTTTCAGCATTGAGTATTAAACGGGTGGAGGTTGAAAAAGGCGATAAGACACCTATAAAGATCATGGTCCACATGACTGAGAGGGCTGGAATATTCCAGGTTGACGAAGTTCTAATGCCTAAGCTGAAATCGACGCCATTGAAGGATCTGGTTGAGATATATGCTATCGTGGGTGGTCAACCACTGAAAACATATACACCTCTATGAGAAGGGTATATGGTTAGAGGTTTTGGCTAGGCTCAAACCCCGTATAAGAATCGAGAAATTCAACGGTGTAGATGGGGTAGAGTTTGAGCTAGTAGATATAATAGTTCTATACGGTGATAGATCTAAGACCTCTAAAACCCTAGACCTACTATACACCTTATTCTCAACACCTCCAAAGATAAGTAAATGGATCGACGTGGTTAAGGATAGGGATCTAGAATACATTGTTAACAATTACCGGGAACTATTAAAGAATTTCATAGATAACTTCCCAGCCATGACAAGCCTCAACATGCCAATGGATCTAGAGGGTTTAAGAGAGGATACACATATAGTGTTGTTTGGTCCCTCAGCTAAACTACTATACATAAACCACTGGAGATCTAGATGGCTGGAATGCGACTACACAATACTAAAACACTTGAGAACTATAAGGCTTAATGATAAAATAGGTGTTTTACTATCCAACCGGCTACTAACAGTATTCGATCATAGGGATAGAGATGAAGCATTAGCATCAATAATAGGTGTAGCTGGATACCTACTGGGATATATGCTTGGACCCTTCCATATAGGGTATAGAAACATACTATACATACCAAATCCCACGAATAATTCGAAGACTGCTAAAAGGGCTAGAGAGGGTCTCAAATATATCATAGCAAAGATAACTGGAGGCTCTGGAAGCCATGATCCCATAGATATACTTATGAAGGGTAGCTTCAACCTACCGGTAATGATCATAGATGATATGGTTGATAAATTCATCAACGATAAAACACTGGTCATAATCCTCAGGAAGACACCACACATAATCCTCAGCATATACGATGATAAAACACATATTAAGGCTGAGAACTTATTTAGGGAATTATTTAGGAGATACTATATATCCTATAGTATAATAGAGCTATAGTTTAGATCCTCATTATCGAAACGGATAAAAAATAAATACTAAGCCCAACCTATTCCTATGGTTAGAGGTGTATAGGGTATGTGTTTTAACAGATAAGCCTATACCTCATGGATCAACCAGTCCTAGACCCCATACCCGTATATACCTCAAACAACTCCTAGATAGAGGGAGGGGGCTGATAATAGCATGGCTGGCTTCTAGGAAGGATGATCTAGTAGCGTTGAGGGATCCAAGCGGTGTATACTGGTTCCGTATAACTGGTGATGCATATAAACTACTTGATAGCCCTCTAGAGACTCTATTTATGGGATATGCTAGGATAATTGATGATACGCTATACATAGACGATCTACATGTTATAAGTAAACCCGTAGAGGAGAGGAACATAGACTATATAGGTTTAGATCCTAGAAGTCTTGAAGAATATGTGGAGTATTATCCATGGCTTATACGTAAACCTAGATACATGTATGCTGTGAAGATGTATAGTATTATATCAAACATGCTTAGAAGCGAGATGATTTTAAGAGGGTTCATAGAACTACCGCCATTAATGATAAACTATGTAAGCGATCCGGGTTTAAGAGGTGCATCCAAGCTTAAGACAAGCCTATACGGTGAAACATATGAGTTGACTAGTAGTGTTATAATGTATAAACAGAGTAGTGTAGCAGTGTACGAGAAGATATTCTTCATGGCGCGCAACATACGTGAAGAGCCCGTTGAGAACCTAGAGACTGGTAAACATCTAGTAGAGTTTACACAGCTCGATATTGAGGAGGCATATGCTAAACCGGAGGATGCTATGAAGCTGGCTGAGGAGATCATATACTCTACGAGTAAGAAGGTCGCCGATGAATATTCTGATATGATATATTCTATAGGTTATAGGGATGAGCCGGTTGTATTAAAACCGCCCTTCCCAAGGATCACATATGATGAAGCACTAGAAATACTTAGAAAGAAGGGGTTCGACGAGAAATGGGGGAGGGAGCTAAGCCATAGGGGTGAAACGGCTATAGCGGAATACTTCGACTCACCAGTATGGATAACGGGGTTCCCGGTAGTATCTAGGGGATTCTACTATCTACCCGATCCCGGTGATCCCAGGTATAATATGGATTTCAACCTAATACTACCAGAGGGTTTTGGAGAGGTTATAGATGGTGGTATGAGGGAGTATAGATATGATAAACTAGTTAAAAGGATAAAGACTCTAAAGGAACCATTAGAAAAGTATAGCTGGTTCCTAGAATTATCGAGGTATGGAGGAATACCCCCAAGCAGTGGATGGGGGCTGGGTGTTGAGAGATATGTTAGATATCTGATAGGAGCACCACATATAGCATATGTCTCCTTCTATCCACGCATACCAGGGATCAAGCCTAAATATTAGGTTATCCTAACTCCATTATTTTTTACCCATACCTACAATCCTAAACCATGATGAATCGGTATCTCTATTAGTGGTGGTTATTATGGGGAGGGGGCTGAGGATCCTAGTGGTCATAATTATAGCGTTGATCGCCGGGATCCTAGTATATTATACTTCACCCAGCGACTGGCCCTCCAGGGGGGAGTATATGATCACTGTTAAGACCGGGATTGGTGGTAGAGACCTATACATAAACGCATCCTTCACGATGAATGGTGTTGGGAAAACCGTATCAATAACACCGGATAATCACACCGTTTTAAAGCTGTATGTTGAACCACCGGATAAATTATCCCCCGGATCATATATCCTCGTTAAAGTATATGGTGTGAGGGGGAATAGATCTGTAAGGTTGAGTATAGCCGATACACTGGTTAAGATAAGATTACCGGATGGGAGGGTCTATGAATACTCACCCACAGGTAGAGAGAATTATACAATAATATTTAGGATCCAGCCATATGTTAGAGCTAGAGAGGCTGGATTCATATTCGGCTCAGCTATAGTATTATTCGCTTCAGCATCGATCATACACTACGTGATCACAGGTTTATACGTGGTATTAGCTCTAACACTAACCGGTATACAGCCGGCTAAATCAGCATATGTATACTTCATGAAGCCATTGATCATGGTGTTTATAGCTGGAAGCGCTATAGAACTAGTTATAAGGAAGACCGGGCTTGACAAGAGGATCGCTTCAACGCTGGTAAGGATCGCTAGAGGACCCTACTCCCTAATAATAGGTGTCAGCTTCCTCGGAAGCTTCCTAAGTATGTGGATGAGTAATACAGCTGCAACATATGTTATGATGCCCCTCGCACTAGCCCTCCTAGCAGATATTGGTGCTGAGAAGATCGAGAGGTATCGTAGCATAGTCATGGTCAGCCTAGCCATGGGTGCGAGTATTGGAGGGACGGCAACCCTCATAGGGACACCTCCAAACCTAATAGCTGCAGGATTCCTAAACGATATTGTCTATGGATATGAGAGGATAGGTTTTGAGGAGTGGTTATTGATAGGGGTACCCGCATGGATCATAGGGTTCTCGATCGGTATATTACTGGCGATAATTTACGCCCGCATGATAGCCCCCGGAGAGATCGAGATTGTTAGGGAGAGGCTTAGAAGACATAGAGCTAGGGAATCAAAGCCTTTAACCGAGAGGGAGTTGAAGGGTTTCCTAGCAATCCTATTCCTAGTAGCACTGTGGCTACTAGAACCAATACATCACGTATCAACCGGTGTAGCCGCCGGTATAGGATTACTAGTATTCCTCGCAACAGGATTGATCGATCCCAGGG
>JALVIT010000011.1 GCA_027028545.1 Desulfurococcales archaeon | reverse complement strand
AGCATATACGATTATGGGTCATCCAAGCTATAGGGTTGTTAAGGGTAGGATATACCTGGGTGATATAGATATAACGGATAAAACACCGGATGAGAGAGCCCTTCTAGGATTATTCCTAGTATTCCAGAATCCGGTTGAGATACCCGGTGTTAACTTGAAGACATTGATCACTGCAGCGTTGAATCGTAGGATGAATAAGGCTGATCTTACAGAGCCCATAACTGGTTTGGAGGAGAAGCTTGTAGCTGAGTCAACTCTTATAGGTTTGAATAAGGAGCTTCTAGAGAGGGATCTAAACGTTGGATTCAGCGGTGGTGAGAGGAAGAGGAGTGAGTTACTACAGGCTAAGATCCTACGCCCCAAATACATTATAATGGATGAACCCGATAGTGGATTAGATGTTGATGGTGTTAGAGCCGTTGCAGACATGATCCGCGAACTACTAAACACTGGTTCATCAGTAATACTTATAACACACTACCCGAGAATACTCGAATACATCAGCCCAGACGAAGTAGTAGTATTATATAAAGGGAGAATAGCGGCTAGAGGCGGCGGAGAACTAGTGGAGAAGATCAATAGGGAAGGATATAAATGGCTCGAATAACTTAAATTATCCTTAAAACATTAACCCTTTAACTTCCTCACTATAACTATAATAAATATAAATCTCATTAATGGTGAGAAATAATCGTCTAGGATCGAGGAGATCGATGGAACAATATATTTTATCCACATTTCTAATTCATATAAAGGTGCTTTACAAGATATTACCGATTGTATATAGATACTGGGTTTAGATGCTACCAATGCAATGACTCCAGCGGCAAAAGAGATTATAAAGCCCAATGCATATATCAGCAACACTATTAGTATTAATTTAAATCTACTATTGATCCTATCATATATCAAACGCTTTAAGCCATAATACAATGCGTGGATCAGAGCTATAGCTATATAAATCTCTAGAACGAGCATCGTTGACGGCAAATAAATATATACAAAAAACTCATTAGGTTGAAGGATACGGATAGTGATTAAATAGGATGGTATCATCGCAGATAATGCTATCGCTAGTATAATTATTGAGTGTATAATGTAGACTTTAAACATAGCCCATTTAGGCATAATTTTGTCATAATAAAAGCTTAGGAATAGGTATAATGCCCATATATATGAAATGTAATGCAACGCCATCTTCATATATACAAATACTATTGGATAATACTTTATATTAAGTGAAAGAGCTCTATTCAATGGCATATCTATAGATAAACACCCGATATAACCCACTATTATATCCACAAATACTATAATTAGTGGCGAGATAAAAAATACAATTCTTTTAAGTCTGTTTAGTAAAAAATATTTATCCATATCTAATCCCATATGTTCCCTCTCTATCCCAGTTTGAAGGCTCTGGATATCCCGGTGTTGAATTATAGTTATACATGAGGATGTATATGGCAGTATGTTCGTCAGTGAAATAGATTGGCTCAGAGCTGGTGATATCTAATTCAGTAATGAAACCTAGAGGCGCTTGATCACATATATCGTTAATTCCTGGGTCGATTTCTATATGCAACTTAAGTGATAATCCTGTTCTATAGTTTAATAGTGGCGCATTATATGTGATGTGCCATGTGGTATTTGTTGCTTCATCGGGTTTAACGGATATCTCCTCAGTAGTTATTTTAGATATAAAGAGGGAAACCATATCTCCAGCTGTGCTAGTTATTAATTGAATTATTATCTGTGGTAAAAGCTCCAACCCTGACGTTACATATGTTAGAAATATGTTGAATCCTATAATTAAACCGTTAAGCATATATGTTATATAAGGAGCTTCATTTCCTATATCGACTCTATGTTCTATCGATATATTATGATCCGAGGCTATAGTTAAACTCCAACTATTTATCCCGCCATTATCATATATGAAATAATACATATTAGCGTCTGGTTTTCTTTTAGCATCACAATCTCTTCCTAGACCTATAGGTTCTAGAACTATGGTCGATAGTATAGTTCTATTGTACACATCAGTCATAATATGTCTTAACGTTGTTTGCTGGAGTTTAGGAGGATACACTTCCAGGTAGGGATACGGATTATCTACATCCCATACATCTATAAATACATCTGACGAGACATATGCCCGTGCAGAGAAGTCTCCGTAGACGTCGGTAGGCATTCTTTCAAGCTCGTATGTTACCCATAGAGCCCCCTTGTAGAAGAAATCTGAACGATATATAGGTAGGTTTATGGTTAGGTCCTTATCTTCAGAGTGCTGTAATGTAAATGAGAAGGTTCTTCTAAGAATACCATTGACATATACTTTTAGATAAAACGTTATTGAGGCGGTTAAACTTTTTTCCCAATCAGGATGAACATTAACCGATGAATATAGTGTATATTCATCACTTACGGCACCAGATAATGGTTTAAGTATTATTGTTATACTTGTTGGGTTTGGTGTTGATGGTTTAAAGTATTCTCCAATTGTGCGTAACTGTGTGATATGAGTTGTTGCTGGGGGGTCTCCTGGTACATTTTGTAGTGTTGTTGAACTGTAAAGTTTCTTTATCCCAATGATCGCTGAGTATAGGTAGGGTTGGGAGCCGTATACCCATTGGAATTCTACTATAACTTTATAATACTTATTTGGTTGAAGATCTAGCTGATCGCTTGTGACTTCGATCACTCTGTATGTTGGTTCAGGTTCGAGAGTAATGTAATAGTGTTTCGTAGTAATGTTTGCCCATGCATCTCTATCCCGTAATCTATTATTAATATTTTCTTGAAACGTCAAACTAAGATAAAGTGTGGAATCATCGTTGTCGCTAGTAGAGCTACCTACGATGTATAGTGATATTTTTTCTATGTTTCCACCCCTACCTAAATATATTTTTGATGCATTACGTGTATTGCTCGTTGACGGCATTATTATTCCTCCACTTTCCTTATTGGTCAGATAAAAGTATAGTTCACTATCATACAGGTTTGAACCGCCTCCATCCATAACTGGGCATGAGGGGCATATTTCTAGTGCTTTGTATGTTGGATACCCTGTTACAGGGTCGTTTAGTAGTTTGGAGTAGTCTTTTGAGAATACAAATTTGTCCATTGTTTCAACTTTTACATCCTTAATGGAAGTATACATAGAATTGATTTGGGTGAGTCTATTTTTCAACGATGATATATCGTGATAATCAATTCCCAGCTTCTTAGCTATCTTCTTGATTATTGGGAGAGGTGCTATTGCGAGATGGCGATCATACTTCATTTTGTCGTCGTAGTAGATGTATAGGCTATATTCCCCGTTAATGCTGTGTGAATTTCTTGTTTCAATATCGACTTTGATCCGTTTATGTAGTCTGGCTAATGCATGGTTTAAACCCCATGGGCATTTCTCCTGTGGATGCGTATTATTTATTACTGGTATTTCCATTATTAAAACATCATCGGGTTTAAGGTTTTCTCTATCAATTACTGGTAATTCTATATTTAGTCCATATAGGTTTGACTTAGCAATCCTATCTGGTAGCAACCATATGTTCCCAGTATATATTTCACCATTATAACATACTGCAACATCTTTAACAGCATTGATCTTAGCATTTACAAGTGTTGGAATCATTCTCACAGGTAATGTTAATGTCTGATATTTGATCCTTGTATTCTCTACCTTATTGGAAGATATCGACCACGCTGGGATAGCTATAGTATTTACGGTGATCATGAGTAATATGAGAAGTGATATATATGCATTATTTATTTCTAGGTGCATTATATAGCACCCATCCACAATGACGTTTTGTTTCTATTAATTTATTTTTGTTTTTATTAATTTATATTTGTTTCTATTAATTTAATACAAAATAATATAAATAGGGCGTAATATCAATCATTGATAGGTGGAATAATACATGGTTAGGATACAGAGATTATGGCGGCCCGATCCCAGCTTGGGGCGGCTGCAAGGCCTCGCGGACCTTACGGCCGGCCCCAACGTGGCCGGCTTAACTGCCGGGTTCGATAAGGGACCGGGTGTTTCCCGGCCACTATGGCCGGGTCGGGCCGCCGTTTCAAGTATATTGTTTGGGTGGTTTTAAAGTTTTCTCCGGTGTCTTCTTTACTACGTCGTATATTGCTATTATTTTTAGTGGTGATCCACATTTTGGGCATTTATCTTTTACTAGTCCTATGAAGTCTCCTACACTGTATTCTTTTTCTATGGTGTATCCGCATTTTATGCATTTTAGCAGTTCCTTTGTCTCCGTCTCCGGCTCCTTTGGTCTCCGGCTTGTTTCTAGTAGGAAGTATACTGCTAGTCCTATTGCGGCTATTATTGCTAGGTAGTAGATCATGTCTTGACCGGTTAACGGTATCATAATGGGACACCCATAGTGTTTCCTATACCCGCTACGATTATCGTCGAGTTCTCACTTGTCAATCTATCAACTAGTTTCTTCACATACTCGACAGCTATCTCTCCAGCCTCATATATCTCCTTCCTCATAGTCTGTATTGCCTCCGGTAGACCCATCTTAACTATTAGTGCTCTTAGGGGTATATTGTATTTTGAGGCAGCCCTCTCAATAGCTATCTTCTCCGGACCAGGATCACCTATAGCTGCACCAACGCCCTCAGCGATCTCACCGGTATCCTCACCCTCCAGTTTCAAGGCTGCATCGATCGTTATTATCAAGTCCACATTACCATTAAGCTGATCAACTAGATCGGCTAATACCCTGCCTGGATGCCCCACATTGCTTCCAGGACCCTCAGCCTTTATTATAAAGAACCTTCTATTAGCTAGTTTAACCTCATATATAGATGTTTCATCAATAACCCTCTTAGATACAACCTCACCCTCCTCGATCAACCTATAGGCTATCAGTGGGCCTATACCATCGCCCACCGGTTTCCCAGTTGTGAATGCATCCAGTGCTTTATGGTAGGCGGTAACGATCTTAAGTATTTGGGGCATGAGTAGTTCGAGCTGCATTAGGAGTATCCAGTTATTCTCCTTCTCACCGGTTAATAGATAGTGTCTGACAACCTTGTATACCATGTATATAGCTGATACGATTGATAGACCGGTCTCTATAAGACTCCTCTCATATCTTCCAAGGCTTGGTAGTGCTTTCTTGACTATCTCTCTAAAACTCTTATCACTAGTCCTTATCAGGTGATCCATCCTCTTAATTATATCCGTTGGCTCGATCGTTACGGGCTCTATGGTGAAGAAGTCTAGAGTCTTCTTCAAGACTAGCTCTGGATTCCTCAAGCCTAGATTTCTCATAAAGTTTGAAACTCTCTCCTTATCCTCTTCAACATATCTCCTAATCATGTTTAGCTTATTCCTAATATCTATGCTCCAAAGCTTCATCTGAATCCTCTGGTTTGCACCGGTGAATATCATTATGAAGAATATTATCCAGAAGATCTGCAGGATTAAGCTCCAGTTGTCTTCAGGCATACCCCTCCTACACCTTTACCGGATTATCAAATATGCTGAATCACTTTGTAGTGATTATTACTTCGCCCTTATATATGATGAAGGTGTGTTCGAACTGGGATACCATTCCATGCCCCTTCTCGATGAGTATTGGGTATCCGTGTAGTATGTGTTTCCTGGTTAGAGATTGTATTATGTTCCTAAACCCCTGGACCGAGCCGGCTAATCTAACATACCATCTCTCACAGAAGGGTAGAGCTTTCCTCTCCATCCATATCCTATTCACAATCCTCTTCTCAATCGTCGATAGCCTCCCCCTTAGGGATACTATGGAATATATCGTTGTTGTATCGCCATTATACACAAGACCTACCCCATCCGTTGCGAATGGTTCTATAGCATATACTCCATCAACTAGTTTCCACCGTGTGAATAGGTCGTTATAGTTTGGTATGCTCTTACCACTATGTATCATATACTGACCTATACTGTGTCCGGAGAGGTTCTTTATAGGCTTATAACCCATCGATCTTATAGTGTTCTCGATCACCCTGCCAATAACGTTAACTCTAACACCTGGTTTAACCTCCTCGAGAGCTGCCTCTAACGCCTTACGGGATGCCTCCAGTAACCCCTCATATGCCGG
>JALVIT010000010.1 GCA_027028545.1 Desulfurococcales archaeon | reverse complement strand
ATCTTCACCACTAGGCTTAACCATATCCAAGCTTATGATCTTATCCTTTAAGGCTACACTACCACCGAATACACAAATCCTCGTCCGTGTTAAACCTAGATCCAGCGATACGTTGTAGCATCCATCATCACTACTAAGCTCTCTATACACATACCATGTAAACCAGTAGCCCCTTCTAGGGTTGAAACTGTATAGATGATCCATCAGAATACTCATCCATTATTCACCGATAGATGTTTTTAATGGTATGTATCTTAGGCTACATTTATCCTCCAGTAATCTAGCTGTTAAACCCCTAATCCTCTCGGACTCTCCATTTATAAGTAGTGTTGCAATACATTTATCACCTATATGGTAGTGGTTATAGGCTATGATTATATCCCTATATTCCTCGATTAGTCTGCCGAGGCTATTACTTGAACCCATTGAAACCATAACACCAATACACTTATGGGGTTTGAGGACGTGTAGATGGTCATGTATATACGTTTTTAAAGCCTCAACGACAAGTCTGGAACGATCCACGCCGAGCCTCTCAGCTAATAGGTCTAATTGTTCAGCTAGCTCAACCGGGATCGAGACTCCAAATCTCCTTTTCCCACCACTCATCTCCCAACAACCCCTATCCTTCTAGAAGCTATGGCTGCTAAGTAATATGTTAGGAGTATTAGGCCGGTTAACCCCGTTGGAGATAGGTTTAGGATAACTCCTAGATGTAGTCCGAGTAGGGATGCTGTAAGTGCTGATAGGATGCTTATCTCTAAAGCCTCCATACTCCCCCTAGCCCTCGAAACAGCTATACTAGCCGGGAGCAATACTAGGACGTGTTCTAGAACGTACCCCATTATCCTTATAAACGTTATAGCCGTCAACCCGATCAGGGTGAAGACAACTAGATCGTATAGTGGAACCCTTATACCAGCTAGATATGCTGAATCCCTATCGATCCCAAGGCTCAGCTGCTCTCTATATGTTAGAAGTATTAGTATTGACGATACGATGGCAACCGATACAGCCACCAATGCATCATACCATGTCGTCAGTATGGGGTCACCTATAATTATAGATGCTAGGTCGAACCCCAATGGGTAGTTCGTTAACACGTAGTATGCTACTAAGACACCACTACTAGCTGTGAAGGATATGAATACAGCGGTAGCGATATCGGGGTCTACACCTCGATGTATAGAATACCCTGCTATATAGACTAGTAGAACACCTATGATCATACTCCATAGATAGATCCCCCCGCCAAACGTATAGGTTAGGGGGACTGCTAATGCGACTGCTAGAAGGGCTGAATGGGGGCTAGCACCAGCTAGGAAGAATAGTTTCCTAGCAGCAACTATACTACTGAGTAATCCAAATGTTATGGATGCTGAAACCATAACTATGACCCAGACCGGGTTGAATCCGTAGGATAGTTCTAAACCATATATAAACACTATAAGAACTATTAGGATTCTGAGGATTCTTCTAAGCCTATCCACGCCTACCCACCACTAGATAGGTTATTGTTAAGGCTATGAGTATTCCCCCGGTTATCATTGTTATTGTTTCGATGTCTATGGTTTGGGAACCGGGGGGTTTCACCCCTCCACCCACCCTAAAACCATGTAAAATCCCCACGACCTGGCTGGAAATATTCCTGAGTTTATGGAGTATTGAATCCGGCGATGTGGGGGATGGGACATAGAGTATTGGTACTCTATGCTTCTCGGCATACCCTGCTAGGTATTCTCCAGCCTTCGACGCTATAGGTGATGATACGACTACTAGCTGTATTGTTCCATTATTTATAGCATTAATGATCCTATCCACATCCCTCGGCGTCGGCGCTACACCATGCTCCTTCATCAGTAGGTATCTGGGTTTCACACCGAGCCATTCGACAGCGTATTGTAGTGCTGGTGTCTCGATAACCGCTGTCATGTTGAGCTTCTCGGTCTTCTTTACTATGAGGTTTAACTCTTCGAGGGTTTCATTCCCCTTCTTCCAATACTTTGCCCTGTATTGTGGGTTTAGCTTTGTGAATGTTTTGACTAGTTTCTTTATGAATACTTCATAGTTGTGGGGGTCGTATATAGGCATGTGTAGGTTTGGCTGATGGGTTTCAGGATTCATCTTTATATTAATTCCCTCGATGCTCGGTATCTCTATCAATACTCCACTGATCCTACCCTCCTCTCTGAGCTCTCTGATCTTCTTCTCGAAACCCGTATGACCTGTGGAGATTATCACATCCGCCCTCATGAGCTTATCTATATCGTCCGGTTTTAGAGAGTATGTGTGAGGATCTACACCTATAGGTACAATATACTCTACAATATCCGTCTGGAGAACAACTTGTTCCACATCCGGTAGTAGGCTTGAAAATGTTACAACTATGTGTAGTGGGTGGGTGTATTGAGCTAATACTAGGGTCTGACTAATGGATGCTACCACGAATAGTGTAGCTATTAATACATGTATCAGCTTCATCATTTCCACCAATTATCATCGTGCACACTTATAAGGCTCAACACCATTATACTGTGCATAGTATTAAAGAGGTTAAAAACCTTAAATATTAGAAATTGAGGGATATGGGAGATGCCATCTATAAGATTCGATAACGTTACAGTCGACCTTGGAGGGGAGAGGATACTTCGAAACCTAAACTTCGAGTATAAGGGGAGGGGTATAATACAGATCCTTGGACCAAACGGTGCTGGTAAGACAACGTTGTTGAAGACAATGCTTGGACTAATAAAACCCGTTAGGGGTAGGATATATATTAACGGTGTAGATGTAACGGGTCAGCCCGGTCTAGCCGGTAAATATATCGGATACACACCCCAATTAACCCTATACCAGTTGTCAAAATACCCTATAACCCTATGGGAGCTTGTAGAATGCTGTCTAGCTATGAGGAGTAGATGGCCCCGTATAAGGATCGGGAGGGATAAGTATGGTATGGTTGAGAAGGCTCTAGAATTCGTAGGACTACCAAGGGAGAAATGGCATAGAAACTTCCACGAGTTAAGTGGTGGAGAGAAGCAGAGGGGGTTGATCGCTAGGAGCATAGTGTGGGATCCAGAGATAATAGTCCTAGATGAACCATTCTCAAACATAGATCCCGCTGGCAGGGTTGAACTGGCTAAGAGGATAGCTAGACTGGCTAGGAGGAAGCTTGTAGTTATTACAAGCCATGACCCAATGCTCCTCCTCCAATATACTGAAAGGATACTATTGATCAATAGAACAAACTACGCCTTCGGAAGACCCGGCGAGGTTTTAAGGAAGGACATTATGGGGAAGATCTACGGCTCGGCGATCATTGAGGTTGAGAAACATATACATATAATAGATAGCCATGCTTAGAGGCCATACATGTTTTAGAATGGTTTAGAAGAATATTTAATAAATTATTGATTCAATAAAAACAATAGACACGATAAGAATAGTGGATGCGGTAAGGTTATCGAGGGATGAGATGGGTATATATTGTAGCAACAACGATACCGATACTGATCGGTATGATTACGACGATGTCTATTATGAGTATAATCGTAGGACCACCAGTGATCAAATTCGGTGGGGGGGAACCAACACTCCTCATAGATTCAGCATCGATAACCTCCCTCGGTAAATCTAAAGCATTAATCCTAGATGTGCATAACCCCGGTGGAGCAGGGGTATATATTATAGGGATCAAGATTAATGGTATAGACATTAAGAATGGTCCATCGTTCCAATCACCACTGGAGATCGCTGGTGGGGCTTCGGAGGAGATATCCTATATAATCGGTGATATTAAACCCGTTAAGAATACATATAATATAACAATACTATATGTTCCTGAAACTGTTCAATCTATAAGATCAACATATATAATCATACCAGCACAGGAGAAGACTAAGTAGATTAAACATGCATTATGAGGGGTTTGGTTTTGCTCATCAGGATACATAGGAACATAGTCTTCATACATGATACATATATATTCGCCTCAAACCTTCTAGGAAGGGTTTATAGGGAGATACCATTCCTAGTAATGCCACATATAAGTAAGAAGAAGAGGAGACTACCAGCTATAGAAACCCTATCATGGATAACGAAGTATGGTCTAGGAGCAGCTAGAGAGAAATTCTATGAGGAGATGGAGGTTATAGAGTCCGTGAGGGAAGAGCTTAGGAGGAAGCTTGAAGAGATCGAGCCGAGGAATATATTTGAATACATTATACGTGGACTACCCCGGAACACCCTCCAAACCCTAGCCAAACTGGGATATATATGGCTCATACCATTCAAAAACATATCATCCATAAGCATTGAGGAATATAAGGGAGCGAAGATTATCAGGATCGATTATTTATGCCCCCTAACAAATACGAGGAGGATCTTCAAAACAATATATGATCAAGAAGTATATGACCTAATCAAAAAACTCTACCTATACAATAAGGAATGATCCCATGGAGGCATAAACCATGACTAGTATGAGGGGGTTTGTAGAACCCTTAATAGATGGAAGGTTTAACACCTATGATCTTGAAGTCTTCCTAGAAGTATTAAATAAAACACTTATACAATATAGAAGCTATCCCAGAGGCATAGTCTCCGAGATCCAGAAACTATATGGTTCTGAAGAATTCAATAAACGCCTCCTAGAAATACTCTTCACAGATACAGGTAATGTGAACACTATTCTCCTTCGATATAAGAGGGTTGCATTATCATTATCCCTACTCCGTAAGGCTCTAGCAGTGATCGGGTTGATCAATAACAGTATGTCTATCTCATGCGACCAGCTAATACCGGTGCTTGTAAAACCGCATAAGATGATCACACTATACAATGTTTTAGCTTTATCCTATATACACCGGTTCTGCCATGATAAACTATACTTCACAATAATCAGGGCTGTTAAGGAGAAAACACCGCTATACGAGGCTAATCCAACATATCTAAACGTTATATTATTCAGAGACCTATACATCTATGCATCAATCCTCTATAAACATGAACTGGCAAATATACTCTATGGAAGCATAACCAGCGATATAGATAAATACTTCACGGATAGAGTATTTGATCCTACTGAGAGAAGCATTATCGTGGATTCCTATAATCGAGTCCTAGCCTCAACACTACAGTTACTAAGGATAAGTGGTAGGAGTCTATACGAGTGGAGTAGTGTTAAGGATAGGATCGGCGGCGAGGGATATAAGACTAAGTATGTTGCTAGAGCGGTTGAATGGTATATTGAGGCAGTCAATAAATTGATCGCTACAATATATAGGACAGTATTAAACACAGCCGTAAGCTTAACGGGGGCTATCAATGAGGATATAGCTAATACTATACTTAAAGGTGTAGAATATAATATCAGTGATGAATCCATCGCTATCAAAACGGCTTATTCGACACTGAAACTCCTACTAGAGACAAGTCTCTACATGGAGAATGCCGGCTATATTGAGGAGTATGATAAAGAATATGCACCACATCTAACAAGTTATGTTGAGAAATTAAAGAAGATACTAGTGGAGGCTATAAAGAGTATTGGAGACACATATCGTAGAATATTATCCGTTGAGGGTGAACCCATAGATACTTTAAGGAAGAGGCTTAGCAGTAGAACCGACCTAGGAGAGATATCATGGACCCTAGAGAAATAACTGTAAGTGTTAGGGGGAGGAGGGATTATAATAGATGGACGCTGTATCAATGGGTTCTAGAGGTTAAGGATCTATTGGAGGATGAATACGGTGTAAGGATAGTTGTTGAAGAAATTGATAGCGATGATGAACTACCCGTATTATCTATAGATGGAGATGATGTATGGATAGGATTACCTGGTGAAGAGGGTTATTTGATCGAGATTATTAAGAGATATTTCGAAGATAAACTCGGTTTAAGGAGGAGAATTGATTAGACTACTTGATGGTGAACCGGTGGAGTATGATGGTGTTTTATGGATCGTTAAGGGTTATCAGCATCCTGTAGGCTACCTAGTAGCCTATCCTAGATATAGTTTAGTGTATAATGATAAACTGCCCCAACATCTAGCACATAAATATGCTATGGATGTATTATCCTATTGGGATTGTATAAAGCAATATCTACCCCTAGTACCTATCGGGGAAGCTAAGACTTATAGGGGGTATGTTGATCGGAGGGCTTATGCTATGAAGAGGGTTATTGGGGATTTTATAAGGACTGATAGGGTCGCGATCACCGGTTCATCACTGATAGGTTGGGGTAGAGATATAGATATCGTCGTTTATGGATATGATGATTCACTCATAGATACATTATATAGGCTTAGGAGTATGGGGATACTTAGAAAACCATCGATCGGGACACTCTACATGGAGTATTATAGGAAGCATAGAGGAGTGCTAAGCTTTATAGACTATTACAGGTTGAAGAAGGATAGCATTCTACATGGAGTATTTAATGGAACACCCTATAGCATAAGGATCACACTCTACGAGAAGGGTTATCATGGCTGTATCGATATGGTTTATAGGAGGGGTAGTTTTAGTGGTGTGTTACAAATAAAGGATGTAATCGCTAAATATACTACACCTTCAAGGTATCTAGTTGAGGATAGAGAGGGGGGTGAATACGTTCTCGAAACATATAGGATACTATATAGCGAACTCGAAGACCATGGAAGATACTACGTTGAGGGTGTGATCGAGGAAAGGAGGGATGGATACTACATAATCCCAGACCACGGATACATGAAACCACTAAATTAGAAACAATACCGTTTAAACCCTTAGAGAAGGATAACTAGTATTATCAGCTCTAGTATGGTGTTAGAGATATGATATTCAACCTAATAGTTACACATGAGCCTGGACCGGAGAATTATAGATATGTCCTCAGCATATTGAGGGATTATCTAGGAGACTACCAGATGGTTGATGCTGGGACAGCCGTTATACTGCTTAGGGTTGATGATCCATATGATGCTGTTGAGAAGCTTTGGAGGGTTAGGGATAAGCTGAATATTATATATCGTGTCATACCTGTAGATAAGGTTACTGATCCATATGTTGAAGTCGTCGCTGAAGAGGCTGCTAGGCTGGCTGAGGAGAAGATTCCTCCGGATAAAACCTATCGTGTAACCCTTAGGGGTAGGCTTTACTGGAGGGAGACACGGATGCCCGCACACTCTATGGACGCTATACGTGTGATCGCTGAGAGGATAGATAGGGCTGTATCTTTAACCCATCCAGACTATCTAGTATATATTCGTAGCATCCGCCTCTATCATCGTAGGAGGGTTGCAACCATAACTGTTACAACACCGGATAAGATATTATCGCTAGCTAGTAGTAGGCCATGAACCAATTTGTCTAGGTGAACTAATATACATATGGGCAACCACCGTAAAGAGATAAATATCGTTTTGGGGATAGAATTAACCAGTTGATTATATAAATGGCTGTGGAGATGAGATATGAGCTTATTCGTTGAAGCACTGCCGAAGGAACTAGTAAATCTATTCTCGGAATATATCGATAGAATTGTTAAAACGTCTAAAACATTCAGTGATGGAGTGAAGCTTCTAAACGAGTTCCGAGTGGGTGAGGCTAGAGATAAACTAGCTGAAGCGAGTCGTTTGGAGGCTGAAGCAGATGAAATTAGGAAGAAATTGATCGCTCTCTTAGAAGCCTCAAGGATCGATCCGGGGTTTAAGGAGGACTTCTTCCACATGATCAAGCGTATGGATGATATAGCTGATTGGTTTAAGGAGGCTGCTAGAGATCTATTGATTATACCATATCTTGAAACCCCCCAGCCTATAAGGGAAGGGTTGGAGAAGATGATCAAGCTAACCGTTAAGGCTTCAGAGGTTATAGCTGAAGCGGTGAAACACGCATTACAGGGTGATTATGAAGGGGCTGAGAAGCTTATTAAAGAGGTTGAAGTCCTCGAGGAGGAGGTTGATCAGATCAATATGGAGAATAGGGGTAAGCTATTGGAACTCAGTGATCAGATCAAGCCATACACTCTGGCAATACTTCTACACGACTTCAATCAGGATCTTGAGGAGGCCGCTGATGCATGTGAATATGCTGGTGATTATTTGAGAGCTCTACTGATCGCTTGGAAGCCCATGTAGAGGAGAGATAAATCTTTCTCCTATGTTAATATGTATACTAGGAGACCGGTTAGCCCCGCTACGACCGGGAATCCTATAAACCATGCAGCTATGATCTTTCCTAGAAGCCTCATATTTACATTCTTAACTCCACGGGCTAATCCAACACCGGCTACAGCTCCAACTATGGATACAGTTGTTGATACTGGTAGGCCCATCCTTGTAACTATTAACACCGCTATACTACCACTAAACTGTGCTATGAATGCTGTATCTATCGCTAGGGGTGTGATCTTCTCACCGATAGTCTCTATAACGCTGTAGCCCCAGATCAATATACCTGAGGCTATGCCGAAGGCTGAAAGGACTAGCGCTGGCAGGGGTATTGTAACTGTTTGGGGTACGGCGTTCTCATATACGGCATATATTACTCCGGATAATGGACCAGCTGAATTAGCTACATCGTTAGCACCATGGCTGAAGGCCATTGCAGCGGCTGATGCTATGAGGAGTATTCTAAATACAAACCTTTTAGCCTCCTCAGGCTTAACGGGTGTTTTCCAATATAGATAGATGGCGAAGGGTATCATGAGTATTACTGAATAGAATATACTCGTCGATAATGCATAGAATATATCGCTTACCTTAAGGGTTTTAATACCTAGTAGGAGAACTGTTTCGAAAACCATTATGAAGTATAGGATCAATGCTAATATGATCAGGTTTCTACGGGTTATCTCACGCGTTAATACAACTAGTATGAAGTATAGTGCTAATGCTATGAATGCACTCATAAATGGTAGGACTAGCCACGATATTATTATCTCCGTTATCTTAGCCCAATTAACGTATTCAACACCTACAACAACTATTCCGAAGCCGGTTACACCGCCGACTATTGCCTGGCTGATACTCATAGGTATTTTGAGAAATGTAGCTATTAGAACCCATAATCCTGTGGCAAATAATGCAGAGATCATCCCGACGACTATAACGTATGATGATGATATCATGGATGTATCAACGATTCCCTTCAACAGAGTCTTGGATACGAAGCGTCCGAAGAGTATAGCACCGGTGAAGTCGAATAGTGCAGCTAGCCATAATGCGTTTTTCACACTTAAGGCTTTTGAACCTACAGCTGTTCCTATAGCGTTTGCGGCATTGTTTGCACCATTAATCCATGCTACTAGGAAGGCTGCACCGGCACCGATCAATAGCCAATATATCTCCATACTATCCCCACCAGTATATTCTAGTATATAGAATAAATACTTGTAAATACGTAGTTTTAGTTGAGTATTATCTTATATCTTAACAAGTTAAAAATTTTACTTTGAAGCGGCGGGGATATAAAAATAGTTTATTCACCCAGGTATTCTTCGAGGGCTTTCTCAACGAGCTGCATATATGACAGTTTCGGTCCTCCACCCATGACTACAGCCATCCATGAAGCATCTCTAATTTCATCCGGTGTTGCTCCAGCATCTAATGCGTTCTTCACATGGAAGGCTATACACCATTCACACTGAGCATATACGCTGAGGGCCACAGCGATCAACTCCTTAATCCTCCTATCAAGCTTTGTAGGCTTAGTAGCCGTGTTTAGGAAGTCCATAAAAGCCCTAGTATAATCCGGGCAGATCTCCATCCACTTCTTTATCGAGGAGTATAATTCATCTAATCTCTCCTTCATCATCCCTTCTCCACCCCAATCCCTAATTATTAGGTTATTACTGTAAAGGGTTATTATCATGTGGTGTTAGGTCAGCCTACTTAACGTCTCTCCTCGAATCTATGTATTGTTATGACTGGAGCATTACTACCCTTAAGACCCTTAACTATTAGTCTAAGGTTTCCACCGCTAGCCTTGATCGTTACTGGTACGAATAGGCTTGAAACATATGTTAGTAGGCTTACAGCTATGCTCGTATAGAATTTCCCATATATGCTATCAGTTGTTAATGGTTGATCTGAATGCCCTATGTAGATGCATGAAACCTTACCGCGGCATACGTTGAGGGTTTGCCATGCTGTAAAAGCCTTATGATCAGCCGTTAAGAGTATTATACGGCTCTCGGGGAGGTTAGGTGCTTCAACAGCTATAGCTGCCTCACATGGTTGTGCAGTAGCTGATAGGGATTTGGCATCGTAGTAGTACTTTGTCTCAAGCAATGCTCTATTAGCCAGTAGAGCCAATGTGTAGGAGATCCTATACTGTAGCCCCGAATCGGGATTAGTCTCTGCAACCTTACCATTGATCTCTGCCTCAGCACATCTCGGAACATATATTGTAAGACCCCTAATGGGGGACCATGGCTGACCCATACGAATACTCGATTTCAATAGGGTCATATGGAAGCCCTGGTAGAAGAGATTAGTATCCGGAACAACGGCTATCCAGGACTTTTCACTCGGTAGGGATAATAACACTCTGTGGAGCTTCTCACCGATATAATTACTTATCTGTTGATTTGTTGACACGATGTCTCTAATAACTAGGTCTGCAGCACCCACATATCTCTGGATCTGCATGATCATCCTCTCGAGGGTCTGCCGATCCTGTATTTGCTCACTGAGTAGCTCCACTATACCCTTCCACGCGATATATATCTGTTTTGCTGTATTCTCATCGGGTCCCTTCAATTCATCTATCATGTATAGTTTTTTACGCTCCTCTATAGCTCCCAGACTACCGATCCATGCCTCGATCCTCGGCCCCTCCTCGAGTAGAGACCTCCTCTCATCAACTAGTTTCTCATAGCATCCCTTCATCGTTACGGAGTTGAATACCCTGCTCATAGCGATATATATTCCACGACTCCCCCTCCACTCGATATTCCTAGGATAGTCTAGTTTAACTGGTTGAACACCTTCTCCATTAATGCTTGGCTCTCCAAATACATATATTCGGTGAAGCCATCTAGGACTACCAGGATAGGCTGGGATCCCGTAGAGGGGTATAGAGTCCATTACGGTATATATTATTCTATCATTGAGCTTCTTCTCGGCTGAATATGTTACTGCTAGTGTTAATGGTCCTTCACAACCGGTTAGATCAATTATTATCTTGGAGGGTTTATCCCTCCCAGCTATCTTATCGAAGAGCCTAAGCAATTTGAAGCTTGTATCAAAAACGTTATCGCTAAGCATATTCCCCAATCCAAAATGTTTATCGATCATAATGTTTAGATTTAATGAACGAACATAGCTTAGAGAATCCTCAACACCTGATTCAACATGGGGGGATGTTAGTATTAGGTAGTTTCTAATGCCAAACTCCTCAGTCAATCTACCAATTATTGTAGGAAGAAGCCATGAATACTTACTGATCGGTATTATGCCTATAACGTCGTAGCCCGATATCTTCTCAGCCAAACCGGTTAAGGGATCGTTGAAACCAGTCAAATCCATACACCAGATACAAACGAGATACAATTATTTTAGTGTTAAAACCTTGTAATACATTTATAAAACTAACAACTTAAATAAACATTGTCTCTCCATGCAGTATAGAGTATTAATGGAGGGTTAAATAGTGTCTCGTAAGAGGAGGATCGAGGGCTGGAAGGTATATGTATTATTTATAGTGATAGCCGGAATAATTGCTGGCTTAATAGTCTTAGCGATAATATCATCGAATCAGAGCAAAGGGTACTCGGAGGATCTACCACCATATAGTGGAGAATACAGTGATAGGTTGAGAAAACTAGCTGAAGAATACTTATCATCAAATAACCCAATATATAATTCAACCATAAAGTATCTATTCACGAAATACTATAAGACACTATACAATACCACAACTATTCTAAATAGGACCTTCACGGTGAAAAGGAATCTATCGGTAGAATACGTGTTTAAAGCCTCAAGGAATGAAACCATAATAATTAGTACACGTGGTAATGGATCATATAGCTACGTCTTAAGCCTAGACCAGTATGGATACTACATTATCCAGGGATCGGGAACACCCGGTAATACTAGTAGGGAGTTTAAATTCCAGTTGCCCGAGAAATTCTTCTATAGAGCATATATAGATGTATACCTTATAGTATCCTCAAACTCAACGAAGAGGGTACATGGATACATAGCTGTAGGTAAGCATCCGCCAAGGGATCTGGGGACGATCCTTAAGAGGACTCCAGTGGAATTCACAGTACTAACCATATATTCATGGATGAAGAATTCCTATGAAATAACAGACTCTAGCCTATCGGATATAGTTGAAAATTCTAGAGATCCAGTATATATTCTGGAGAACAATGTTTCGAGGATCAATAGCTTTGAAGCATCACTAATCATGAAGAAAATCCTAGATGTATTCGGTATAAAATCACACATAGTAGCCGTAGATACCAATGGTGATGGAAGACCCGACCACTTCTCGCTAGTTATTGCAACATTCAGCAATGACCCAACAAAGTACTCCGATAATCTAATGAACATTCTCGAAGGCATTAATCGTGTGGGTGTATTAGAGGGGGATAACATCCATGTTAAATACATAGCGTATAAAGGGATTAACTGGATAATAATAGACCCAGTATATGAGCTAGACTATGTACCAGGACAGTTAACAACTACAATATATAATGTTTTGGGAATGATAATCTAAAGGTTGGACTATGAAGATAAACATAATACCCATACCGGGATTTAAAAACTATGTTTTAGGAAAGATATATTGTAGAGATCTAAAACCAGTTAATAAAGTAGCTATAGATATCTTTAGGAACTATCTCATAGAGAAGCTGAAAAATATCAGCGAGGAGGCTTTGAAACATTATAGGGAATCGATACGCATCGGTAGAATGCTTGGGGTGGATGATAGTGTTATTAAGTCCATACATTTATTCCTAGGATTACTATATCAGCTTCCAACAGCACTATACGATCTATATCTAAACCAAGGCTATAGCTTCTCGAGGATAAACCCTTACTACTGTATAGGGTATGTGTTGAGTGATGACCTAGTTGATGAGGGGATACATGTCGATGAGGTATCCAATGGTACATGGATCGGATACCGTGATGGTAGAAGTGTATACATGGTTGATCCAGCATTGATCAACGCAATACATGATAGAATTATAGGATTCAGCTATCTAGTAATTGATGGGATAGTTAGTGGAGAAGTAGATCTAAAGCTATTGGAGATCATTAGGGATTATGGTGAGGAGAACTACTACTACCTATGCCATCTCCTAATTAGGAGGATTGGCGAAGTTATGGATAATGTAGAGTATCCAAATATTATAGTGGGGTTAAGGGTTAAGGAGATCTATAGGATGGCGTTGAAAACTATAAATATATATAAACACCTAATACCCTACGATCGGATAGCTGGAAAGACATAGTTGGTATATATTTAAGCCTCAGCCTCCGCCTCCTCAACACCACTGGTGTATTCTAGTATTGATTCCTCGTATTCGTTTAATGGTAGATATGGTATTCCTAGTTCATCTGCGATATACTTCTTTATAGCCCTTAAACCTATGAGCCTGATCTCATCTTCAACGCTCTTATCGGGTTTGGACATGATCTCCGACTCTTCAGCTATAATATCCTCCAGTATACTAACATACTTATACTCTATAAACCTCATCAACTGGAATGCTCTATTAGATATATCCTCATGTATAGTCATATAAACACCCGATACTAATGTGTGGTAGAGATTACTTAAAAGAGGGGTGAGCATACACTATACCCTATTTATACCGGGATATATCACGGGGTATTATCCATGTATTATCACTTCTCTACCCTATAAATCGCTGCTTGATTCAAGTTTCTTAAGGGGAGGGTGTTTAGACGTGGTTGAGAAGGCTGTGATCATAGTATCCTATGGATCGTTTAAGAGGTCCGTGATCGATTCAGTATTAGCAATAATGGCTGATCTAGTGCTGAATGGCGTTGAGCCGCAATTGATCCAAATATATAATCCTGGATCGGAAACCGCTATATCGGTTAACGGTAAGAGTATAAAGCTGGAAGATATTGATAGCTATGAGGAGATTAGAGATCGGGTTTTTGAAGCAGTTATTGGTAGAGAGATAGGCGTGATCGTGAAGAAACTGGCTGAGGCCGCTATGTAAAATACATTTATGCTTCAATCACATATTTTATGGTTTATAGCAATATACCTCTTCTAGACCGAGGCTACCATATAATAGTATGGTGTAATGGGATGAGGTATTCTACTTATTTACCTATAATTGTGATCGTGTTCATATTGTCTAGTGTATACGTTGCATATTCAGCTTATCGTGAAGTATATGATTTGAGATATACTGGCTCCCTATATGTTCTTGATCTAAACATCACGCTTGAAGAGATCAATAATTATGGTGTTGTGAGCATGTATTTGAGGCCGCATGGTGTATACGCTTATGGTGTGTCGATATTAAAGGATCCGGATGAGGATAAACCACACTTATACTTAATGATCGGTCCCCAGGATAAATGGTATGATCTAGGACTTATAGGATATAATCTTAGCCTTAGGATAGTGTTTGATCTAAACTCGTCGAAAGCCGTGGTATATTATAATGGACAAATACTTAGATATAAGCTCTCTAGTATACGGGGAGTTAACAAATTATATATTGCATCCTTCAATATAACTGGGAGGATGTATGAGTATCCACGTATATCCCTTAATAGAGTAGTCGTCTGGTCAGCAAACTATACGTTAAACGATACATTGATCGAAAAGATCGGTAGCACCGCTAATTTGTCGAACATAGGCTTCAGAGAATCACTATTCATCGGGGGAGAGGAGACAGTGATCAAGACAAGTATATCAACATCGACAACACCATATAATCCACCATCCAAGGGTTGGAGTGGTGTAAACTGGATTGCAATCTCAGCTACAGCTATAGCAGCCGTTGTATTCCTGATCACACTATACATCTATAGTAGAGGGAGACAGGTCCCCCGGTCCGTGAATCAATCATACCCCTAAGCCCCTCTCGGGGTCAGCTAGTAGAGGCCCCGGTCATCCCAATTAGTTTTAATTGTTACCGGGATATTATATCTAAGCTACCCCCTAAGCTATCGGCTTACCGTATTTTTCTTCAACGGGTTTTAGTAGGGGTTTGATCCTCCTACTCAATATGTTTGATAATACGTATGATGCCTTCCTACGCGATAGGATCTGGTTATTGTTTCCACAGTAGGGGCTATATATGCATCGTGGACATCCATCATAGCAGTCACACCTACTAACGATCTCGTATGCTATCTCCTCAGCTCTCTCAAACCTCTCATATAGTAGTCTAGCTAGTCCAGAGCCTCCCGGCGCTCCATCATAGATCACTATATCACCGCTTGGATAGCTTATACCACCCATCTCGCCGAGGGCTGCACCACATACTGGGCGGGCGGCTGATATGAGTGCGTGTTCTATAGCGTGGAAGGCTTCAGCATTATCCATGATATTCCAATCCTCTATAACCGGATATTTTAGTAGGAGGGCCATGGTGTTATAGTTGTATCTGACCGGTTCATCGAACCAGTATTTAACCCCTCCCCTCTCCTCCTCCCAGAAGTTTCTGAGAACGTATCCTTCAACGATGACTTCTAGCTTCACCGATGCATATATTAGTGGTATACCTCTACTACTAGTCCTCTCCATCAATATGTTATAATCTATTAGATCAACTGTGTATAGTGGCCTAGTATAATATGTTGTATCATCTGGTAGGGGTTCTACATATGCTATCCTCCTATCAACATCGATCCCTAGGCTCCGGTAGACTCTGCCAAAGGATAAATATACGGCATCCGGATGCAGGTCGAGGACTGCTTGTGGTAGTTCTCGAAAACCTATTAGGTTTCCAGACTTCTTCTCAACAATTACAACCTGTGGTCCTGAACCCCTTATACTCCTATATTCTTCAAACCTCCTCCTAGCCAGTTTATAGTTTGGGTAAAGATAATATCCGGTTAGGAAGGCTAATCCCTCATAAGACAGCCTCTTAGCGATCTCAAACCATTTCCCATAGAGACTACTCGTCTTAACCCTACCCTGTTGTAGTAGTAGGGCTAGGACATGTATCTTTAAAACCTCTTCGTTATCCGGCTCAATATATGTTGGTGGTATCTCCTGATTATAGAATCTGGTGGGGTTTCTCTCATAGTATGCGTCTATTGGGTCGTCGGCTAGTATTGTGAATATATAGCCTATTCTACCCCTCCTCCCAGCCCTTCCAGCCCTCTGTAGATACTTGGCATAGCTTGGAGGGATCGTGGCCATTACTACGGCGTCTAGATAACCTATATCTATACCTAGCTCAAGAGTAGGTGTTGCGACAACACCGTAGACCTCGCCCTTTTGAAGCATTGTCTCGACAAGCCTTCGATCCTCATATGGTATCCCAGCTCGATGAACCATTAATTCGATGCCATAGCTTTTCCTAGCGATCCTGGCAACTAGTTCAGCCATTTGCTGGCTATCGGTGAATACGAGTGTTCTCAAACCCATCCTTGCCAGGATCGATGCTAGACCTGCTGAAACAGTCCATCTACTAAGCCTCCCGGCTGAAACCATTACGTGATACGCCAGCCCCCTCCTTCTATGTGGTCCCTCGACAACGTCTACGTCTACGCTGAATAGTGTTTCTCCATGCTTCTTTGGATTACCTATCGTCGCCGAGGATCCGATCAATTGTGGCAGTTTACCTCCTCTAAAATACTTGATCCTCTGAACTATAGCCCTCACATGAGATCCGAACACTCCCTCATACACGTGTAATTCGTCGAATACTATGTATCTAGCTGTTTTTATGAATCTCCTTATAGGTTTACTATATACTAGCCCGACATGTATCATATCGGGGTTTGTGATCAGAATATCCGGTGGGTTAGCAGAGATCTTCTGCCGGACCCTTCGAGGTGTATCACCATCGTATACAGCCGATGAGAACTCGCCATATCCTAGTAGGCTGTTTATACGGTTCAACTGATCCCTAGCCAAAGCCTTGGTAGGATATACT
>JALVIT010000009.1:8031-17162 GCA_027028545.1 Desulfurococcales archaeon | reverse complement strand
AATATAATCTCCCTTCGATACCTGGATAGTTTCTTACTATCCATAACTCCCAGCTCGTATAGGATATGTTGTCTCTCCACGGATAAAGCAGTATATCCTATAACCATATCGCCTATAACCGGGCCTCTACCAGCTTCATCTATACCGGCTATCAGTGTAGGTATATTCTCCCCCATGATACCTGTTCCTCGATATTCCTGATTAGGGTGTCAATTGTGATCTTACTCTTCTTGGAATTGAATACTTCGTAGACTACATGCCTCGGTTTAATCTTCGAAACGATCTTGTATATCCTCTTAAACTGTAGCTGCCCCTCTCCTATGAGTAGATGCTCCTTATTATTTCGATCCACATCGTGTAGATGGATAGCATATACCTTTACATCTGAGAGGCTTTTAACCACATCCTCTAAGTAATCGTAGAAGCTATCGTAGTGTTGTGTAAGCTCTCTATTATATCTGGATGCTAGATGTCCTACGTCGAGGCATATACCCGTATTATCTATACCATCTATGATCTCTATGAGATTGGATATCTCCGATGCAAATCCACGAGTTATGTTTTCTAGAAGTATGGGCGTTTCACCATTAGTTATATCTATAAGTTTCTCTAGTCTCTCCCTAGTCCTCATAACGGCGTGTTTTCTATTATCAAATAATTCCATCCTCTGGAGGGTTTGGGGATGTATTACAATATATAATGGTTTAACATACTCTCTAATATTTACATAAGCGTCATTAATTATCCTGATCAATGCATCACCTAGGTATGGATATGGTGTTGAGAAGGGTATATCCCTCCATGGAGCATGTATGGCTAATCCTAAATCACTCCCAACAATACCCTCCAAAACCTCACTCAGCAACTCCTTTTTATCGTATGGCCATGGATAATCGATTGATAGTTCAACCATGTTTATACCTACATTCCTAGCCTTACCGATCTTCCTATGAAAACCCTTCAAAACACCTCCAATCCATAGTGATACTCCAAAATATATCATATTTGATCACTTTAACCTAGTTATACTCGTTTTCTCAAAGAGCTTTTTCAGATGGATTAATCTATTACTTTTATCCATATCGATTAGTATATCTGGTTTATGCCTTGTGAATAGTAGTAGTGAGTTCTCCTCCGGTTTTTCATAGTTGAATACGATTAGTTGTAAGTTGCATTTATCCCTATATCTCCCTATCGCTAATCCTATCCTTCTAATAGATCCACGATCACCTATAACTATTATCGATGAATACTCCATGGATAGACAGATCCTTTTAATTCTATCAATATCACCCTCATCGATATCAGATACAAGTATTAGTAGTTTCCCGGACAATTAGTGTCAGCTCCCAGATGTCTATAAATACTTAAATACCCTAAACTTTTCTACACCATAAATGTAGGGTGTATATGGGAAATAATTATGTTGGTGTTTAGGATGAGTCTTGACGAGGTTGTTAAGCTATTAGAACAGTATGATCTCAAGATTCGTAAGCTTAAGAGTAGTGTTAAGGCTTTCCACACAGAACTACCGATAGGCCTACAGGTAACACTACGTAAGAAGTCCGCTATAGTCGAGATGATATATAGTGATGAGCTTAGAGAGGTTTTAGAGGATCTATATGAGAGCGGTGAAGATGTGGAAGCATTAGTAGATGATACATTAAGCGAGCTTAGAGATATAGCCATAGATGTATCAAGACTCCTAGAAGAGAAGGGATATAAGGTTAATCTAAAGATTAAGGAGGGGGAGAACGATATAAGGGACATACTTGAAGACTTCATGGAGGAATACCCAATATATGAGGAGGAGTAGGAAGGGACTAGTAGTAAAACCCCTTTATTTTTAATTACCCTATTCATATCCTTTATATTTTCGATACCATATATCTCAATAATAGTATTAATTCAACCAGTTAAACAAATATATAGGGTGATGTATCATGGGACGCTTATTCGGCACAGATGGTGTTAGAGGTATAATTAATAGGGAATTAACACCACAACAAGCTCTAAGATTGGGGCAGGCTATAGGAACATTCTTCGGCGAGGGAGCTAAGATACTTATAGGTAGAGATGTAAGGGCTGGAGGATACATGATCGAGTCAGCTGTAACCGCGGGTCTGCTATCAACTGGTGTAAAAGTTTACCGTGCTGGGTTAGCACCTACGCCAGCAATACAATATACGATTAAAACACAGGATTTCGATGGTGGAGTGATAATTACAGCGAGCCACAACCCTCCAGAGTATAATGGTATCAAGGTTATAGCCAGTGATGGTATAGAGATCCCTAGGGAGAAGGAGAGGGAAATAGAGGATATCTATTTCGAGCAGAGATTCAGGCATGTCCCATGGAAGCTGTTATTGGAGGAGGCTAAACCCTACCCCTATGTCAACGATATATATGTTAGAGGGGTTATCGAGAAGGTTGACAAGGATCTTATTAGGAGTAGGGGGTTTAAAATAGTTATAGATCCAGCTAATAGTGTTGGAGCATTAACATCTCCAAGGATAGCTAGAGAACTCGGTGTTAAGGTTATAACTGTTAATGGGCATCTAGACCCATCATTCCCCGGGAGGCTGCCGGAGCCTACAACTGAAACCCTGGCTGAAACTGCTAGGATCGTTGTATCCCTATCAGCCGATCTAGGTATAGGTCATGATGGCGATGCTGATAGAGCAATCGTTATAGATGATAAGGGTAGGGTTCAATGGGGTGATCGAACGGCAGCCATACTAGCTAAATATCTAGCCGAGAAGCATCCGGAGCTCCCGAGGAAGGTTTATACAGCTGTATCTTCAAGCACGGTTATAGAGGATGTGCTAAAGCCTCTGGGTATAGAGGTTGTATGGCTTAAGGTTGGAAGCGTAGATATATCGAGAACCATGCAAAGGAATAAAGACGCTCTATGCGGATTCGAGGAGAATGGAGGATTCATGTATCCACCCCATCAACTAGTACGTGACGGGGGGATGACGCTAGCACTACTACTAGAACTACTGGCTAGGGAGAGGCGTAAACTATCGGAGATCTATGATGAACTCCCCAAATACTACACGATAAAGACCAAGATACCTATGAGGAGGGAGCAGGCTCTAAAGGTTGTTGAGAGGGTTAAGGAATACTTTAAAGATTATAGACAGATAACGATCGATGGTGTAAAGGTTATAACGGATGAATTCTGGCTACTTGTAAGACCTAGTGGTACCGAGCCTTTATTAAGGATCATGCTTGAAGCAAAGAGTGAGGATAGAGCTAAAGAATTATTGGAAACGGTTAAAAGGATAGCATCAGAGGTGGTCGGGTAAAGTTGATGCGGTACTGGGCTCTGGACTTCCTACAATGTATTCATTGTAAAAACTATCCGTTGAAGCTAATACCTATAGAGACTGAGGAGAGGAGTATAGATACCCGTGGGATGGAGTTCCCACTATGCAAAAATTACTGCGGCTACCTAAAGGAAAAGATCAAGCCCGGAAAACAGTATCCATGCGACAAATGCCTCAGAATAGGTATAAAGACTGGGATCGTATACTGTGATAAATGTAAGAGATGGTATCCGATAAGGAATGGAATACTATACATGCTAAAGGATAATAAACGCCGCGAAGCATCAGATAAGGAATTCCTAAAGAGGTATAAGGACAAGATACCAGAGGAGATCCTTAAGAACGGTAAACCATACAATCTAGCTTCTTAGACAGCTAAGTGGTTAAACAATTCTAGAATTTTCCCTAAAGTATCCTACATGTAGATACTGGAGAGATAGGTTAAAGAAGTTATTTAGAGACATGCATAGTATTGATCGAGGGGATCATGGAATAGTATAATAGGGTAACTACATTATAAGAATAATACCAGTCAAAAAGGCTTTCATGGTGTATCTAGAATGAATGGTTTATTTCCAAATCTAGATGCATGGGTTAAGAGGCAGAGAGAGGTTAAAGAAAGTTTTATGAAGGCTGAAGAACACTTCAAGGAAGCTGATAGATTAGAACTAATATTGATGTCTCGCCAAGCCTTCCAACACATGATCAGAACCATTGAAGCATTCGATCAGTGGCTTCAGGAGCCGATGGTTATAGCCCATATGCCTAGGGAGATGCTTGTCGATCTATGGAGCAATCTAAGAGAGATCTTCTATAAACTGCTAGATCTTGATATAGAGCATACATCGAAATTCCAGGAATATATTAATAAGTTGATGAGTGAGGGTAGGATAAACCCGATATTGACGATTGGTAGGAAGAAAAAGGAGTTGCCGAGATTTCCGGGTACTCCATCTATATAATGGCGGCTATTTTTAGAATAGACGCCTACGCCTCCTACGGGGTCTGCTGAGGACTTCCACCTCTGCATCTATAGGGGCTATCTGGATTCGGAGCTCGTCTATAAGCTTCTTGATCTGATCCTTCTCATCCTCTGATATCGCATCCTTATGCTTCTCCAAAAACTCCTTACCAAGACTCGTTACAACTAGTTTCCTCCTAGGATTAGTCTCCATTAGACCCACATATCTTAGTGCTAATGTATCATTCAATACCTCCTTACTCGATGGAATATTTCCCAGCAATACGAAGCTGTATCCCAGATCATATCCTTTATCCTTCATAAGGTATAATAGGTATTGTAGAGCCTTCTCGCTAATGCTTCCAAGCTGCCCTACAATATATAATAGCTTGATCTTCCTAGGATCCTTCTCAATATCCTTAATGGTTATAACATGTTTCGTCACGATCTTTAACTCCTTACTCTTACCACTAGGAGCCTTAGACATCAAACCACCCCTACTAGAATATATTATATTTATAATCCAATATATCGTTACACCTAATCATAACCTTAGATTAGAAGGGATTTAAACATTAGGCTTCCCTAATCTTCTTAATCTCTTCATACATCTTGTTTAATGCATCCTTCTTACTCATACCATGCATGAGCATAACGTTCAACCTATACCTGAAGAGTTCTCTACCGTAATCACCATATATTTCTATATAGCTGTTTAAAACCTCCTCTTCAAGCCTAGCGATCCTACTATCCGGCCTCTCAATTTTCCCTCCAGCTGATTCACGTATTTTCTTATCCAGCTCCTCAAAACCCTTAACCAGGTCCTTGATCTTGTCTCTAAATGTTTTCGAACGCACACTCCTCATCAGCTGGAAATACGATATAGCCGACATGAGTATAAGCATATTTATTAGTATTAGATAGGTTTCGAGACTATCCCGGGGTTTTAGGGGTAGTATAGCTACACTATATATTGATGCGAACAATAGTAGAGCGAAGGAATACGATAACCTCTTAAAAGATACTAGAAAGGCTAGGAATCCGATAGCAAATAGTACTGAATCATATAATGCGTTAACCCCCTCAACGATCCTGATAATGAATACAGCCGTATATATTATGAGTGCTAGATAGATCGGTGTTCTGAAGAGTATTGTAAGCCTCAGATCCTCCCTCTTAATAATAGCTATATAGTTATAGATCAACTCCTCTAAATCCCTGAGAAGGGATCTTAGATCCTCCAATGTGAGCTCTTCACCGGATACAGATAATATATCTTCAATACTATTCAACTTCTTAATAATCTTCAACACAGTCTCCACGTAAATCCTCGAGGGAACTATTGGTTCACTCTTCTTCTTCAACTCATCATATAGATCCTCTATCTCCTTAACAAATCTCTTAGCCGATGGATGTGTATCTGAGTATTTTTCGAGTATATTTATTAAATCCTTAACCTTATCCAAAATCCTCCTATGAAGGCCAAAATATACATTATTACTCAATAGATTCCACCAAAAACACCATGATTTAACCAAGAATATACTAGTATCAATTAAAGCCTTATAAATAAATATATAACGGAGTTGTAGAATCGGCTAGTGAAATATATTACCCGATAATAGATAATATGTATAGAAACACCAATATCCTAGGAATAAATCAGAGGGGGGTGGGGATAGTATGGGTGTTGAGATACGTGTTGAAGCACCAAAGCCTAAGAGGATAAGTGCACACAGCCATATACGTGGATTAGGGCTTGATGAGAAGGGTAGGGCTATAAGGGTTGCAGATGGGCTAGTCGGGCAGATCGAGGCTCGTGAAGCAGCTGGGATAATAGTTAGGATGATCCAGGAGGGTAGGATCGCTGGTAGAGGGATACTACTCGTAGGTCCACCGGGAACTGGTAAGACCGCTATAGCGATAGCGATAGCCCGCGAACTTGGAGAGGATACACCCTTCGTAGCATTGAGTGGTTCGGAAATATATAGTAGTGAGAAGAAGAAGACCGAGATATTGACCGAGGCTCTTAGGAGAGCACTGGGTGTTAGGATTAAGGAGCGGAGGGTTGTTTATGAGGGTGTTGTCCGAGAGCTCAAGATTAGGAGGGCTAGACATCCATTTATGCCATACATGGTTGTTCCCCGTGAAGCCCGTATAACGTTGGCAACTAAGGATGATGAGGTAACATTAACTGTTGGCGAGGAGATCACGAGGCAGATACTCGAGATGGGTATTAGGCGTGGAGACGTTATATGGATAGATGCTGAAACTGGTAGGGTTTTCAGGGTTGGTAAGGCTAAGAGTGTTGAGAAGGCTAGATACTATGATATAGAGACACATAGGATAGTCGAGATACCGAGCGGATCGGTTAAGAAGGAGAAGGAGATCGTTAGAACGTATACGCTGCACGATCTAGACCTATACGTATCGGCCCAGAGGGCTTTGATAAGCATTTTCAGTATAGGTGTTGAGAAGGAGATCCCTCCGGAGGTTCGTAGGGATGTTGATGAAATGGTTAAGAAGTGGATCGATGAGAAGAAGGCTGTTATAGTTCCGGGTGTATTGTTTATAGATGATGCACATATGATGGATATTGAAGCCTTCAGCTTCCTATCTAGAGCTATGGAGAGCGAGTTTTCACCAATAATAATACTGGCTACGAATAGGGGTATGGCTAGGATTAGGGGGACGGATATAGAGTCTCCACATGGTATGCCTCTAGATCTCCTCGATAGGCTATTAATAATACCGACAAAACCATACTCTCCAGACGAGATCAGAGAGATCGTAAAGATTAGGGCTGTAGAGGAGGAGATAGAGCTTGAAGATGATGCATTAGAGGAGTTAGTAAGGATCGGTAGTGAGACAAGCCTTAGATACGCTGTCCAATTAATGGAGCCCGCTAGGATAATAGCCCTCAACAATAATAGGTCTAGGGTTACCATAGATGATGTTAGAGAGGCTAGGAAGTTATTCATAGATCTGGGTCAGAGTGTTAAGTATCTTAAGGAGTATGAGGAGAAATTCCTAAAACTATAAGAAGATGCTTTCCGGTCTAGAATACGAGTATTATTTTATCAATCTTCAATACTATATTCTTTTTATACCCATCATCCACTATATCTACTAAGCCCATATTCTTCAAAATCCTAACCTGTATACTCACATTGGATATAGTCATATTCAATACTTTAGCTAGCTCACTGATACTTGTTGAACCATATCTTGATAAATACTTAAGTATGGATATTCTAGTCTCGGTTGAGAGGGCTTTTGACAGTTCAACTATTTCACTCGGACTCCTAACAACTAGTTTCCTACCGTAAAACCTCTTACCGGGTCCTCGAGTCTTCCATCTACTAAGTTCGATCGATGATTTAGCCAATCTATCCCCCACGATATTTACTCCTTATAAATATTTTGACTAGGTGATTTATAGGAGTTAGTGTAAATATATAAAATTGTGTAAGGTGTAAAGTTTTAAATAGTATGGAGGAGAAATAGGATATATTTCGGGAAATATATTATTCTCCTAGATAGAAATAAGGGTTATTCCTGCCTATAGGATCCGGTGTTGATACATTATGGTTAAGATCGGGCTGATATACAAGTCGCTAACACCTAGAGATTTCAAGGTTCTACAGGCTATTGAGAAGGGTATGGGTAGGTATGAATATGTACCGTTAGAGCTGATCGAGAAATATGCTAGGATCCCTGAGGAACATATTGTATTGATCCTATCAAAACTGCACCGTTTAAAACTTGTTAAGAGGAGGACTATCTCTGGATATAAGGCCTTCAGATTAACATATCTAGGACTCGATATGCTGGCACTAAACACCCTTGTTAAGAGGAATGCTTTGAAGGCTATTGGTGATAGGATAGGTGTTGGGAAGGAGAGCGAGATCTTTAAAGGTATAGCTCCGGGTGATGTGGAGGTTATCGTTAAGTTTCTACGGATAGGTAGGACTAGTTTCAGACAGACAAGGAGGGTTAGGTCTTGGGCTGAGAAACCAATATATGACTGGTTTAAACAGTCTAAGATAGCTGCTGAGAGGGAGTTTAAAGCCCTACGTGAACTATCCCAGCTTAAAGCTCTAGTTCCAACACCGATCACCTATAATAGACACGTTGTTGTCGTCGAATATATTAATGGGGTGGAGCTTTACCGTAGACCCAGACTAAGCGATCCAATGGGTGTCTTGAAGGATATCCTCTATACCGTGAGGAAGGCCTACCTTGAAGCAGGGATCATACATGGTGATCTGAGTGAATATAATATATTAGTTAGTGTAGAGGATGAAAAACCATATATTATAGATTGGCCTCAATACCATTACCGCGGTGAGCCCATGGCTGAAACATATCTTAGGAGGGATGTAGAATATATACTCCGCTTTTTCCATAAAGTATATAGGGTTAGGATAGATTTAGATAATGCTTTAAGATATGTGCGGGGAGAGGATGAAGAGATCAGATAGAGGAGTAGTAATAGCCGGAGTAGACATACTACCAGGCTACTCACCATCACAGAAGAAACAACCACACTACGCTGTAGTATTCCTTAGAGATGGGGAGGTTATTGATTCATACGAAGACGTATCCTTCTCAAGACTCATAAGGCTAATATGGGATTATAGGCCGAAAATACTAGCGATCGATAATGTTTTTGAATTAGCCGAAAACACCGATAAACTTGTTAAAGTATTATCCCTCCTACCCCCCGAAATAGACATAGTTCAGATAACTGGTTGGGGTCTAAACGCTTTAAACGTTAAAACAGTTGCTAAGAAATATGGTATAGAGATCCATGGTAAACCGGGGCCTTTAAAGAC
>JALVIT010000009.1:0-8021 GCA_027028545.1 Desulfurococcales archaeon | reverse complement strand
ATATATAGCTGCATTAATAGCTAGTATGGGCGGTGGACAGAAACTAAAACTCTTAGAGGATAAGACTAAGATCATAATATCAAAGTCTAGATCAGTTAGTCATGGAGGGACTAGCTTCGAACGATATAGGAGAAGCATAAACGCCAGCATACTGGTAGCAACCCGAGAGGTTAAGAAGAAGCTTGATGAGCATGGATTCGACTACGACCTAACATTTAAGAAGGGTAGGGGAGGGCTTGAGAAAAGCATATTCACAGTATATGTCTCACGAGAAAAACTACATGGGATAATCAAACCCTTCAAGAATAAGAATGTTAAACTAGTAATTAAACCAGTCTATAGGAATAGGATAGTATTATCTGAGCCAGAAACACATAGTAGGAGAGGAGTTATACTAGGGGTAGACCCCGGAATATATACTGGGATCGCACTAGTCGATCTATCCGGTAGACCCATACTCCTATACAGCTCTAAGAATCTGGATAGGAGCGATATAATAAACATGGTTACAAGCATGGGCAAAGTGATCATGGTGGCTACAGATGTAGCCCATCCACCGGAAACGGTTAAGAAGATCGCTGCATCTCTAAACGCCGAGCTATATCTCCCTCATAGAGACCTATCAAACGATGATAAGAGGGAGATCATAGCATCCATTAAGAAAAGATATCCACAGATAGAGGTTGAAGACACCCATGAAAGGGATGCACTGGCAGCAGCATATACGGCATATCTATCAATAGCTGAGAAGATGAAGCAGGTTGAGAATAAAATACATGACATGAATATCGACCTCGATATCGAGAGGATAAAGATAAATGTAGCCCGTGGAACAAGCATAGCAGAGGCGATCGAGAAGGAGATCGACAGGATACTTGAAAGTGAAGGAAGTAGAGGGAAATGGGAGGAGGTTAGCGAGCAGAATCATGTTGAGCATAGTGAAGAGATAACAGATAGGATCATCAAGCTACATTCGAGGATAAGTAAATTAATAGCTGAGAATAGATCGTTAAGGAGGAAGCTTAGGGAAAAGGATAGGATAATTGAGGAGCTGAGGATCGAGCTCAATGCGTTGAAGAGGGATCTATCGCCCCACGACAATCTTATGAGGAAGATCAATGAATTACAGATGCAGAACAAGATGCTATTGAAGAGAATCAATGAGTTAAATGAACAATTAGAGAGATATAGGGGGGAATCATCTAGACTCGAATCTCTAATAGATAGGCTCTCATCGAATAAATATATAGCTATTATAAAGCTCAGAAATCTTGGAGCATTAACAAATAATATAATGAATAAACTACTAGGCGAAACCATAGGTGTTAGAGCGGTGTATATAGTTGAACTTACACCATTCGATCCCGAGAAGATCGGGTATTTAAGGAGTAAACGTATAGCCATAATATCCTCCACCCAGAAAATCGATCCATTAAAGTTTATGGAGAAATATAGGGTCCCGCTCATAGACATTTCGAAATACGAACACTTCATATATAATGAATACATCTTCATAGATAGGAGGGTTATCGAAGACGTTGAGAAATCATGGAAGTATATCGATGAATTAAATAGTGAGGATGAATATAGGAGGATAATCGATCTGGTGACTAGGTATAAAGAGGAGCGTAGGAGGATGTTCGGTGAAAAATATGATGAATTCCTAGAGTAGAAGATCTAGTATAGGATCACTCCACCCTTTAAAATCATCTCTGTAATCTTCGTTATATTAGCTAGCTCTTCATCAGCTATAGCTTTGATCTCCGATACCACGTGCCCAGGGATCTCCTTATCGAAATCCTCCGGTATAACCTTAATACTAGCAACCAATGGTTGATCTATTGGTTTACCTATCTGACTTAGTAATTCAACATACACATCCTTAAATCCATCGAGTGATTCATAAATTCTATTAGCTATCCTCTGTGCAACAATATTATAGATCTTACCAACATGGTTTACAGGGTTCTTACCAGCTGTAGCCTCCAAGCTTATGGGTCTCATAGGAGGTATTAACCCATTAGCTCTATTACCCCTACCCGTAGCACCATCATCTCCATGTTCCGCCGATGTCCCGGTTACTGTTAGATATATGATCCCCTTATCCGGCATATCAGCGGTGTTTACATCGACCTTAACTTCATAGTCTGATGCTATCTTGGCCGCTAGATCTAGTACATCGTTTCTTATCTGTTCCTTAATATTCAGGTATTCGTCAATATCATGTATTAGTCTATCAACTATTGCAGCAGCTATTGTTAATCTAATACATTTATCCTTCCTCAAACCCATAACCTTAATATCCTCGCCGACGGCGGGGTTTTTGGACTTATACTCTTTGGAGTTCAATAACCTCTCAGTCTCAAATACTAGCCTTTCCAGTGTTGATAATGGTGCATATCCGACGCCAATGCTCGTATCGTTGGCTAAAGGTATAGCCTTCTTACCGGCTTCGAAAACACCTACTAGATCAGCACTGCCCTTCTTAACCCTATAGTCAACGATCACATGTTTATCTGGGTTCAAGAATCTAAAGTTCTTCCTAATCCATTCACGTACAGCATCCACAATTATCGTTCCGAACGGGATCTTGATCTTTCCATCACTAGTGTTAACCTCAGTCGTAGCTCTACCAGCTACTACAATATATATTGGTTCAATAACCTCTCCCCCGCCGAAACGGGGGTTGGCTTGTCCACCAACTACAAGTGTTTTGTCGAGGTTATGGTGGAGGATTGTTCCAAACTCCTTCAGATAATATCTTGATAGTTCTCTCGAAGCAGCCTCACTGGCTGAATCAGCTATATAGTCTGGATGCCCGAGGCCCTTCCTCTCAACCAGTTCAACCCTCATATCCTTTACACTCTGGAATCTCAGGGTTTCTACGACGATGTTCCTCATAAGCGTCACCATTTTTATAATACATGTTAAGCATTAGTCTTGAAATAATAGTATATTGCTGAAGCCTATTTTAAGTATTTTTAATCTATACATATTTCTTCACCGTATCGATCGCCGTAGCCAATCCCTTTAATCATGGATCTACCTGGGATCCTATACTCTATATCCTCCGGTCTAACCGATAACACGTGTTTCTCTCTAAGCTTCTTCTTAAAGATCGAATATATCTTCGAAGAAATTGATCTAGCCGATTCGTCCCCAGGTGTTATAACTACATATATAATGCTTCTAGACTTAACTAGGTCGATCGGTCCCACAATGATCCTCTGATACAATCCATATATATCATCACATACCTCCTCAACGCCTAGAGCGAGTTCTAGTTCAACACTTAAATAGTTCTTCCTACCATAAATCATGAAAGCACCCTTAGCTAGATACTCACCACTTGGAGGCTTCTTAGAAACCTGTTCTCCCATGACCCAGAATACATCTATATATCCAAGTCCCTCCCTCCAAGCCCTTGAATAGCAGGCTGCTATAACCGCTGCATCACGTATATCCTCTTCGCCGGGCACCTTCCCATATGTCTTGATCACTGTTGCCGGTGCACCATGTATATCAGCATGTAGGAATATATCCTCTGGCTCTAGATACCTTCTAACAATAGTCTCGTTTTGACCAGCATCTCTACCACCTATGACAAGGAATCCATTCCTAGTTATCATCCAGTGGTATTTTTCGAACCATAATCTAGGCCTTATCCCCCTTTCGACGCTGAGCTTATCATATGTAATCCTCTCCTCCAACTCCCTTATCCTAGACTTCAACTCATCAATCTTCTCATGAGCCCTCTCTATCTTCCTCTTCAATCCCCCGATCTTCTTCCTAATCTCATTGACATTGCTCCATAGATCCATCCTAATGCTTAGGGGTATTCTTACATCATCTATAACTATGTAGATGTAGCCTTTCCTCTCATCTATCCCGTCCACACTACATAGCTCCGGTATCTTACTCCATCCATACCTCCTATGGATTCTCATACTACATTCCAAGACTTTCTCGATCTTTTTGTGATTAGAATATATTGTGTTGAGGATTTTCTCGAGGTTCTCTTTCTCCCCAATATATTTCTCTAGTAGTTCCTCTACCTCTTTGAGACTCCTCCTTAAACCATTAAGCTCTTCCATCCTCCTAGCCATTACCTCCTCTAAATACCTGTTTTTCTCGTATTCGCTGAAGTAGTAGTCTAGTGCATTGTTGAATGAATCGAATTTCTTTACCTCAACATCATATTTATCCATGAAAAGTCTCGGCTCATATGGTGATGCATATACTGGTTTATCATCTTGTAAAACAACGTATCCGGTATTACTCGATGCCTCCTCTAGCAACTCTTTATATTTATCTACGAGTATCCTTAGATCATCTCTAGGCATCTCCTCGATCCTAGCATTCTTATACCTATATAATCCGGCTCTATATATGATCTCCTCGGCTAAATATCCGGGTAATCCCCATCCCTTAACAATACCCCTAACCAAGTCCTTACCGATCCTTAACCTCTCAATGAGATCGCTTGGTGTGAGGGATAATAAGTTTACTCTACCGGGTGGAGGCGTATAGGTCTGCCCGATCCTTACGCTCCGATCCCTTAGTGAAGCGAATCTATTGGCGTATAGTATTTTATCATCCCTATCAGTTATTACGAGGAATCCACGGGGTATTATTTCAAGATATAAATGGTATCCCCTAGACCTACTCGTAACATCTATTCTAACTATCCTCTCCCAACCCATAAGGGATATATTCTCAACGATTCCATTCCTTATGTGTTTACGCATAAATGCTGTAAGCTTATCTATCTCCTTCTCACGGGGTTCAACACTTGATATATGGATCCTGACACCAGGCTCGATCTTTAATAGGGTCTTTCCACGATTAGGGCATCTAAGCTTCAATAGCCAGTAGAATCTTGAATGGTAGATATTATCTATCCTGCACTTCTTTAATTCTCCACCGTATAATCTAGTCCATGTATATAGGTCGATTATATCCATACTCTTCTTAATCACTATATATCACCAAATCCGTTGAGATAACCTATAAAATATATGGATTCATAGCTTATTCTAGTATGGTATTCATCTAGATTATATGCTATATATGCGGGGTCTAGAGATAAATGTTTGCTATATCGAAGATCGATGATGAGATCGTTAAGCTTAGGGCAATGCTTGGATTAGTTTTCGGTATAATAGCCTATATTCTTTACAGGATCGGATTCATCCTATTCATAGATGTTTCAGCAACAATATGGTTTATAGCTGGAATAGTCTATGTTTCATCCGGATTCTATGTTCAGTCAAAATACGGTGCTAGAGGGGTCTTCCAGATATATATTAGGGGTATAGTAACCTTCTACACCATCTGGTTATTAACACTATTCATCCTATACGATCTACTCGGCTAGATCCATTACCTCCCGAAGGATATCTTCAGGGATCCTCCCATATCTGAGATAGTATTCGAGACCTGGAGCTAATAGGGGTTTACCATCTACAAGTGGGTAGCGGAAGGGTAGTTTAACATATCCCCCCGGAGTCTTAATAGTGACTCCATCAATATATCTATAGTTGCCTAACCCGTATCTCCAGAAATAATAAACATAGTATACGGTACCATCAATACTATACTGCCCCCCACCAATGTTCCTAGCTCTAACACCCGGCAGTCTACTGGTCAACAATTTACTAGTCCTACCACGCGGGGGGTGATCGCCGAGAATGCCTCCAACAACGATATACGATCCCCCGATCTCCTCCCTCCGCAACTCCTTCTTCGCCGCTGGATCGAGTATTATGAGTTTATCCATGGGTATAACACCCTTCTCAACCAGCTCTACAATACTCTCCTCATAGACTCTACCATACTTATTTAGCATCTTATGGTATCTACGGGGGATGTTTGTGAACCATATATTATCTCTACCAATGATCATTGATGCATGCCTATATTCGAGGAATATCCAGATCCCAAACTCCTCCTCTAAATGCTCTATAATTATTACCGGTTTATCCATCACCCCTACCCCATAGCCTCCTACGCATAGCTTCCAATAATTCTATCTCAACACCCATATATTCTGCAGCTGTCAAAACCCTCACATTCCTCTCCCTAGCTAATCTATAAATGTTCTCTAGGTAATCCCTATAGTTTAGATCCCTCAACATATGGTGATCAACTATTATCGTCGACCCCGAATTCATATTAGATACTATCCCTTCGAGGTTAGCCAACCCCCTTTCAACATCATCTCCTCTAACCCTATATCCTTTTAGATATGTTGGTGGGCCACTAATGATTAATACATCCGGCTTATTCTCAACTATGTATTGGAGGGCTTCATAATCTATAGGACCCTGTGTATCACTCGCGTGCATTATCCTATATCCGTCAATATCTATTATCGTCATAATAACGTATCCTAGAGGTGTTCCTCGTCTTCCATGTGGATAGGGTTTGCTGAATATGAGTCTTACATTCCTATCGATGGTAAATGTTCTATTATCCGCTGGAATCACCTGTTTAGCTATGTTCCTAACATTCATCTTCTCAAATAATACATATGACCTAATCCTCTGGCTAACATTGATCATATGTAGTGGATCCTTAGCATAGATCATCTTCCCCCTATAATTCTCCTCCTCACCCCTCCTATAGAGATAATGATCTCTATGATAATGGGTTCACCTCTTTATATGCTTGTATATGATTTTATATAAGTTATCATCGGTTCATCCTTGGTTCTCCCCCTTCCTCGGTTTTCATTGTTCATCGGGGGAGCGTTCAGGTGGTACCCATAGACCACCCACATCCTCCTTAGAGCACGTAGGTATATGTTCATTGCTCCAACCGTGTCTCGATCAGCTTTGAATCCACATCTAGGGCATACTGTTAATCTATGGTTATAGACCAGTCTAGCTCCACATCTCGGACAAATAGATGAGGTATTCCTTGGATTAACGAATATTACTGGCACATTATACTCCATCGCCTTGGTAATGATAGCTAACTGTAGTTTACGGTAAGCAAACCTTGATAGTTTATCAGCTAATGTCTTAGATTTCCGTGATGAATTAAACCATAGCTTATCAAGGTCTTCAAGGGCAATAGCACTCCGTGTCCTCCTAGCCTTTAACACAATGTATTTAGCAAACTTCCTAGACCAGTCAATAACGATGTTTCTTGAGCGTCTATGTAGTTTTCTCATCCTATCCTGTATCCTTCTATTATACCTCCACATTCTAGGATACTTCTTCTGGAGTCTCTCAGCATGAATCTTCATAGACAATGCTTCCATAAACCTAGTATCTATTCTCCTTATACTCCTCCCATTGAAGATAACTATCTTTCTAAGGTTAATGTCTATGGATATTATTCTTCTAGGCTCGTATGGTTTATAGCTCCACTTGAATGGTATTGATACCCATATTCTCCCTTGTCTATCAATGCTTACTATTACCTCGTACCATTTCTTGTCTATGAACTTCCCAATGTATTCTCTACGGTGTAGTAGTTTTATCTTGAACACCTTATTCCTCAGCTTCACTATGACTAGCTGTTTCTCAAGGTCTACCCGTGAATCATACTTGTCAAGTCTTACTGACAACTTCTTTAGAACTGGTTTCTTCCCATTATTCTCTCTAGCAGATTTAACTATGGATAAAGCATACTTGTATACCTGCTTACACTGATGTGCTCTGAAACCTTGTGCTCTCAATACTCCATAGAACATCTGATGCAACTGATTAATCGATGGCAGTTTGTCAAGCTCCCATAATGCGTCTACGATGTATTGTGTAGCTCTACGTGTGAGGTATAGTTCCTCCCTAAGCTCATTAATAGAGCCATCAACAAGAACCCCTTGTGCCTTGAGAGTCAGCATCTTCTCTCCTCGGGGAACCACCCTAGCCATAGTGGTGGTCAGCCCCCTCATCGGAGTTCTTCACCTACATATATTCTTTAGTAGCTATATTTATAAGTCTTTCTAGCTATATTTTATATTTGGTGGTATAATGAGTCGGGTTTATATCTTTGAGGCATCACTCCTAAGT
>JALVIT010000008.1 GCA_027028545.1 Desulfurococcales archaeon | reverse complement strand
AACCATAGCCTTCATATCCATCACCATAACACATTATATATTCCAACATGGATATTATTTATTCCCAAGAACCTCTATTTAGAGGAGGAATAGCTGGGGAGTATAGGGATCATGCTACTATACTATGTTGTGCCGGAGAAATATATTAACCCTATATATTCAATCGAACACATGCTATGCTGGCTGATCATAGCTTTGATCATAGTTGTCTCACTATTCGAGATGAGGAGGATCGTGAGGATCGGGACAACCCTCCTCTCAGCAATAATAGTAATCCTACACTACTACCTACTATACATTTTGTCTAGGTATGAATCGGTAACCTTATACCCACTAATAATAGTTGAAGGGACAGTTAAGGGTTCAACATTTATGATCGATTATGGACAGATAATTGTTTTAGGGCTAATATATATTTGGAGGAATAAAATATTACAATATGTGAGGGGTATCGTCGAGAAAACCCTATTATACATTCGTAGAATATAGAATTATCTATAGGGTGGACTATATGTTATCAAAGAATCCTCTAGACCTCACACCACCAGATAAGAAGTTCTCAAAGGATAAAGTTGCTGAAGCATTAAGGCTTAGCATAATAGCTGAGCTCGACGCCATAAACCTATACCTACAGCTAGCTGATAAGATTGAGGATGAAAGGTTTCGAAGGGTATTCCTAGATATAGCTAGAGAGGAGAAAACACATGTTGGAGAATTCCTAGCCCTCCTTAAAAACCTCGACCCCGAACAAATAGCTGAGCTTAAAGCTGGTGCTGAAGAGGTTGAGGAACTAACCGGTATAAAGATGACGGTTAATGATCCAGCTGGTAAGGGGGGTGAGGAGGAGAAGGATGTTGGAGAGGGAGTATTCACGGGGGCTGAATGGAGTAGAATAATTAGAGAATTCGTGGATAGAGCCAATAGATTAAGAGTGTTTAGGAAGAACCTACCACTAACGGTTCTGGGAGCTGGTGTAGACTATGCACCAATATATAGGTATGGCGAGGAAAGGGTAGGGGTTAAGAAGCTTTGCGAGATAGGATTAACGGTTAAGATACCTCAGAGATTGATAGATTCAGCACGTAGGACGGGTGAAACCCCAGCCCTAGAGATCTTCCTCGAAAAGGCTGTAGAGCTTGGGAATATGGAGAACGATATCATACTGAAGGGATGCGAGGGTTCCGAGGGGATTATGAATACTAGTGGGGTTCAAGTATTCACTATAAGTGATTGGGAAACAGTGGGATCAGCTATAGAAGAGATAGGTAGAGCATTATCACTATTCAGTGAGAAGAATATTGTACCGCCATATAAGCTATTCCTAAGTCCTAGGAGATACGTTAAATTATTGAAGGTTCATGAAAGGGTTGGCGTGATAGAGCTTGAGAGGATTAGGAGGATGGTCGACGATATAATAGTGACAAACTCTCTACCAGATGATACAGCCCTACTAATAGCGTCAAGCCCAGACTATATAGATATAGTTGTTGGAAGGGATACGAATATACAATACGTAGGTCCGGAAAATGGAGTCCACATATACTATATAAACGAAACAATCACATCGAGGATAAAGAAGCCGGAAGCCATAATAATACTCCGAGAGAAGAAGGAGTAGATTATACATTTATAGGGTAAAATTAATAAGTATCCTACTAATTCTTTTTTAACCGAGAAGCCGCCGTAGTATAGCCCGGCCAAGTATGCGGGCCTCTCGAGCCCGTGTCATACCGGGGATTTGATCACAGGCCCGGTGCGCGGGAAACCCGGGTTCAAATCCCGGCGGCGGCATAAACCTTTTATATTTATTCGTGGTGAAAAATGCTATAGGTTCTATTTTTGTAAATAATTCTTTCTAAATATTTGGCTTAAGGTTTAAGTTATGAACTGTTACAGCTTAATGGATGACTAGCTAAAACTAATATACATAGGTTAAGACCTTGAGCTTGGATCGGTTTTAAGAGCTTTCTTAGGTTCTGTAAGCCATGTTTACTCCTCAAAATTAATACAGCATAGTATTTTATATCTCTGGGTCTCTTATTTTTAAGAATTCTATAATAG
>JALVIT010000007.1 GCA_027028545.1 Desulfurococcales archaeon | reverse complement strand
GAGGTATAGTATCCTTAATGAAAAATTTCCTATTATTTATAATTATTTTGGGGTTTGAGAATAAGGATTATTTATGGGGATATTGTTGGACAGGATCTTTGTTGGAAGGATCAGGGTTAAACGTATGGGTGGAGTCGGTAGGATCAGGGTGGTTAGGATTAGAGGTAAGGTTAAAACTAAGAATACTCGTTGATTCTAGAAGTGTTGAGTGTATAGCACTACTTAATAGTGGATAAGAGGCTTCAACACCACAATTGCTGATACCAGTTGACCTAGCTAAACAGCTTGGATTCTGACTCTCGTAAATATTTATGATATATGAGGTAGAGCTCGATACAGCTGGCAGTGTTCTAAGGGCATGGCTATATCCTAGAGCGTGTAGAGTTAAAGTTATCGCATCCGATGCTGAATCGAGAGAGGTTTTAACAGATACAGTTGTCTCACCACTAGCCGATGAACCATCGATAAACGATATGCTGGCTGAGGAGCTTGAAGTAGCTGTCGAATCCTTCGGTAGAGGATTATGGAGATTTAGATGGGAGCCTAAGGAGAAGGTTAGACCTAGTGAGAAGAGGAGATAGGAGCTAAGATATAGTCATTTAATTCAAGCACAACATCACGACTCGATCCTTAAGTATTATAAATATGTATTCGTAAAAATTATTAGCATAATATAGTATTTTGCTATTGTGGTGTATATTTTGAAGGCATACATTATAGATCAGGGATTATATGTTGGACCCTTCCCTAGGGAGGCGGTTATTAAGAGTTTCGAGAAGCTAGTATACTATGTGGATAAACTAGTTGATGAGATGAGCCTGGAATTCATAGTGGCAAACCTAGATATCATGGCAATATTCGATAATTCATGGGACAAATACTATATCGGACTATACATTGAAGACATGATGCCGGAGGAGATAAGGGATATCATAATCTCCATGCTTAAAAAAGCTAACCTGATACATGATGATGAAATACCTAAACCCGTCGAACTCGAAGAATCAATGTTCACCATTGTAAGAGATTATAGCTACGAGAAGGAGTTGGGAAGTTTAAGTATAAAGAAGAATCTCAAAATACTCGATGAAGAAGTGAAATTCTACGAGAGATACAGAGACTATCTTGATCGAAGCTATATAGGTATAAGGTATAATATGGGTTTATCGGCTGGAAGCGTCTATCTAGAACGATTCATAAACGTAAAATATGATTTTACAGCTTTCAAAAACATGTTCAATACTTTAAGCAGGATCATAAATGGGATTAAAAGACATAGTGGAGTAGTTAAAGCACCAGAAATTAGACGTATAAGGAGGGATTATGATGTAGTAATTGATCTTATAAACACCTCAATATACCTTCTCCACTACTCCTACTACTTTATATATAGTATGAGAAACGTTATTGATCTCATTGAATCAACACTATCAGCCCATGATAATCTATATGGGACACTTAAAGAAATACTAAGTTATAAAATACCTCTGGGAACAAATAGTATAAATATCCCGAAGACTATCTTTGTATTAAACGAGTTCTTCAACCATGTAGGCCTATTCAAATATATAGATAGATCGTATATAGTCATCGAAAATACGAACAAAATATTAGAACATAGTATTATTGAGGAATTAGATAAGGGGAGGCTTAGGCTTAGCGATATTGAGCAATTATTGTATCTAATAAATAAGGTATTACTCGATAGAAACATACTTATCGCTACAGTGAAATATACAGGCTATACACCATACTTATATTCTGAGAAGAGAGTCCTCGATGAGCTAGGGGAAACACTGGATTATTCTAGAAAGGTTTTGAAGAGTATTAGATCATATATTCTGAAAGCACCTAGTGAAGAGATCTATGAATACCTAAAGGATCGAAGACGCTTCTACAATCACATCGCATATCCATTAATGGAGAAAATGATTAAAGAATATGAATGGTTTATAGAGAAGGATCATGCCGAACTAGTCGAATTAATAGCTAAGCTTCTAACCCAGAGATATAGTCTAAAATATCTACCTTCAACGATAGAGGTATATGGTTATAAGGAGGCCCTACGTTTAAAGAATATAGACAAGGAGTTGATCAATACATATAGAG
>JALVIT010000006.1 GCA_027028545.1 Desulfurococcales archaeon | reverse complement strand
AAAACCGATAGGATCCAGGATGGCGTTATAAGGCTTGAGTTCATAGCAGCAACACGCCTACCTAAGAGGCTTAGTGAACTTGAAAATAAACTAGTAGAGATCGGGAGATTAACCGGTTCTAGACATGAAGACCCAGTTACGGCTGTTAAAAAGATCGTTGATAACTATGAGAAGACTAAAAACCTATTATCAACCTATAAGAGGATTGTTAAGGAGCTGATAATTAAAGAGGCATTATCTAGGAGTAGGGAGATCTGTGGATTAAACATACTCCTAATCGAGAGGGAAATACCGGATAACCAGATGTATAAGGATATAATACAGGAGTTATCGCTTAAGAAAAACTATACAGTGATACTATATGATAATAGGATAATCGAGATCGCCGGCAATCCAAGGATCTATAGAGAGAGGAATATAGATCTAAGGAGGATACTTGAATATTTTAGAATGAAGGGTGGTAAAGGAGGAGGTAAGCCAGACCATATAACTATAAGGATCGAGGATCCTAGGAGACATATAGCTGAACTATTGGAGAAGTTTAGAGAAACAATATGTGGATAATATAGTTAGGAAGATCTATTTCTTAAAGCCCCTCTTAGGTCTTAGATCCCTACTCTTACACCTACGGCATTTAGTAGCGTTTGGGGGGTTTAATGCTCCACATTTCCGGCAAACCTTTTTATTCAATACCCTATTAAACACTATCTGAAGCTTCACTGGATCGGTGATCGGCATATATCCTCTCCCCGGAGTATTTATTCAGCCTTATAGTCTTACCATATAGTAATCCCTTAAAAACTTAACCAGGCATAACCTTATAAAAACCCTATAGCTCTAAGAGTATTGTGGATGAGGTATTCCGGCGGAACTGAAGAAGTGATGAACTCTTCGCTGAACCGATTTCTATATCTATATCTTCAATCCTATTGTTCTAAGCCTATTAGTTATGAGTTCTTGTTCATCCCTTGGGAATAACCCTATTGTTTTCTCAACAAGTTTTGTATTTATACTTTTCAACTCCCTTATATACCTAGCTAGTTTATCTAGGTCTACGCCCTGTCTAGCCTTCAAAACTATGTAGTGCTCGGGCTTGATCAGCTTAATCCTTCTATCCATAAGCCTTATACTACCAGCATTCTCGAGTATTTCTAGGGGTATGTCTATATCCATAAAGTTCTCATATACCTCAACAACAATCTCCCCGCTCTCAGATTGGATAACGAGTCTAGGCGTCCCTATCTCCGTCGAACCATACCCCCATCCATGCTTCTCCGCTAGCTCAATATAGAAATCCTCCTCGGCTAGAGGGCTCGGGTTCAGAGCGAATATATCTATATCCCCCTCAAAAACCCTCCTCCTCAAGGCCAACTGTATAACTGTATCACCTATAACCACATAGTCTACACCCTCATCTACTAGAACCGATAGTATTCTACCAAGCTCCTCCAATCTATAACCCATAACTACTACACCATAAACACTATTACCTATCTAAGTAAAGGTAATCATTAATGAATAAATAAATTATTATCAACTACCAGTTGATTAAGCAGGGTGGAGGATTTGAAGGTTTTATCCGATCTAGATGGTTTGATAAAGGATCTGGAGCTATCAATTCTAAAATTTAGGATCTCGGTGAATCTCGCGGAGAATGCTAGGAAGAAGAAATTCGATGAACTACTCTTCCTATCAACACTCCATGGCCTACCAGTGTCTTATAGAGCTCTCTCAAGGATCTATAATGCATCCGGTGAGCGCCAGTTGAAGAAGGCTTTAAAACGTATAGGGAAGATCGGTAAGAAGCTGCAGAGGGAGAACTATGCATATGCTCTAATGATACGGGAGACATTATCGAGCGTTAAGGGGATAATATCATCAGCTCTTGAAGCAATGAGTATTGATGAGAAAATATTTTTAATAAATAATGCTATTAGGCTATTAGCTGAAACACGTGATAAAGTATCTCTAATGATTCCTAAGAAATAGGTTGGAAATGGTGTAGGGGGATGGCTAAGATAGCTATACTAGTCGACCTCTTCATAAGATTCATAAAGATAGGATTGGTGGGATTTGGCGGTGGATGGGCTATACTACCGATAATCCAGAGGGAAATTGTTGAGGAGGGCGGATACCTTAACGAATCCGAATTCTACGATCTAGTAGCTATAGCTGGCTCAACACCGGGACCTGTAGCTGTTAATGCTGCCACATATGTAGGATATAAGGTTGGAGGATTAACTGGTGCATTTATGGCCACTCTCGGCGTCATCATACCTCCATTCACGATCATATCCCTCATAGCCTACGGATTAAGCCAATACCTCAATAATAGGATTGTTCAAGCATTATTGAGGGGTTTGAAGGGTGCTATTATAGGGCTTATAGCGGTAGTCTTATATTCTACATTTAAATCCTCAACGATCAATCTATCAATAATTCAAACCATAACCCTACTATCCATATCGGGACTAGTATTATTCCTAGTCATATATTTAAAGATCCACCCTATAATAGCGATACTCTTAGCCGGCTTGATAGGTGTAATACTTGGGGTCTTAAAGATATGGTAGAGTATGAAAAGTGGTTTAGGGAGGGTAGTGAATACTCGATATACGATGCCGAGAAGAAGCTGATCAGATGCGAGATATGTGAAAGGAGATGCGTCTTAGCACCGGGATTTAAAGGTATATGTGGTAATCATATGAATATCGATGGAAAACTATACAATATAGCGTATGGACTACTAAGCGCATTAGAGGTTAGACCGATAGAGATCAAACCCCTCTTCCACTATTATCCTAACAGCCTAGCATTAACATTCTCCGGATGGGGGTGTAATTTTAGGTGTCCATGGTGTCAAAACTATCATTTAAGCTGGAGGAAGCCCGAACCAAGGCTCTCAATACATCTAGAACCCAGCGATCTTGTCAGGGAGGCTCTAAGGCTGGGGGTCCATGGATTATGTGCTAGTTTCAATGAACCGACAATACACTATGAATACCTACTAGATGTTGGCTGGATGGCTAAGGATAAACTATACCTAACAATGGTTACGAATGGCTATATGACGGTGAAGGCCCTCAAAAAACTTCTCGAAGCAGGATATACAGGGTATAGTATCGATATTAAGGGTTGTCCAGAAACATATCGTAGATTCCTCGGAGCTGACCCATATATCGTCTTTAGGAATGCCCGGATGATAATAGATCATGGTGGACACGTCGAAATGATCTATCTAGTGGTTACAAAAGCTAATGATTGGGATGAATGCATAGATTGGGTTATCGATAAACACCTAGAGTATCTGGGGGAGGATGCCCCACTCCATATAAACCGTTATTATCCGGCGAATAAATACTATGAATCCTCAACATCCTACGAGAAACTATTTAAAGCATATAGAGAAGCCGTCAAAGCCGGGATAAAATACGTGTATCTAGGAAATATATTAGAGCAGGAATATCAGGACACTAAATGCCCTAGATGTGGGAGGAGATTGATAGTTAGGAGGAGCTATAGGGTTGTCGAGTGGAGGCTTACCAGAGACAATAGGTGTCCATACTGTGGATATAGGATAAACATTTATGGAGAGTATGTTGAAGACCGTGATAAAACCTAGCCCTACAGGTGCAAAGAATTTATTAATACTCATACATTACTATTATTGAATACATGGATACACCTAGAGGCTTTCTGGGCCCGTCGTCTAGCCTGGTTAGGACGCCGCCCTTACGAGGCGGAGGTCCGGGGTTCAAATCCCCGCGGGCCCACCACTATATCTATGGTGTATAGTGTTGGAGCTTGGAAAACGTGATCCTCAAGGATATTTCGTCATCCTAGCTCCGTTTGTTTTGAGAGATTTCATTCTTAGGAAGTATGGTGGAAATATTGTTGTTGAAGAGTATGATCATTCTAGGATCATTGTGAGGACGAGGAGTAGGAAGATCGCTATGAAAATACTCAGATTAATATCAGAGACTAATAGGGGTTGATAGTGACTAGTAGTGTTTAGAACTGTTTAGACCAATACATATTTCCTAAACTCCCTCTTAACCTCATCTATTGGTTTATTGGATAGGATTAGGGGGATCTCCTCAATTATTCCTATACGTATTGCTAGGGGATCAACCCTCTTAATACCATGTAGAACTATTACAGTTGGCTTAACTGGTGAGACCCTTGTAGCAACCATAACTGACCTACCACGGGTAATACTTGTAAATACTACTACACGATTACGTGTAGCACCCATAATCCTTACAAATTCGTTGCCAGAGATCGCCTGTATTGTGCGAACGCTGTCGAGTATGGTGTATCCATCTATAACCCTATTCTCAACTATACTAGTTAGGGGTATACCCTCGATCAAGTCAACTATTCTTCCTAGGGTTAATGGTTTGAAGAATTCGCCGGTATCGATTATTCCTTCAACATATATGTTGAGTAGGTATGCAACCCTTCTAGTTATAGCCCAGCCCTTCTCTCTATCATATTTGAATAAAGCCTCTATAAACCTCTTAATAAACCTCCTACCAGCATCCCTTTTACCACGCTCATAATCACTAATGACACTATGGGATACATCCATAAGTTCAGCAACATCCGTCTGCCCTAAACCATAGATCATCCTCCATTTACGAATAGCTGATCCGGGTTCGCTGCTCCAAATAATGTCTCCAGCAATTCTTTTAGCCAGCTCTTCAACAACATAGTCTGGTAGCAACTATAGCACCTCTATAATTGGTCATAGTAATTATTAACCTATATGGTATTATTGAGTTATCAGTGATTTATATCCATTGAACATTGAATACGTACTTCAAAATCTTAATCTAACTATAAGATTTTTGTTTTCTCTCCCACTAAATGGATCGAGTCCCATAGCCAAAGTTTTATTTGCGTGATTTAATATCTCAGAGGGTATTAGAAAAACATATATTTGAACAGTATCTAATATATTACTAAACTAATTAAACATTAGAGGAAATGTATCGTGAAGGGACAGGCAGGTTCTAAACTAATCCTCTTCACAATAATAGCATTAATCATCGGTATCATAATAGGGTATGGAGTCGGATTCGTAACAGCACCGGGTAAAACAGTTACAACAACAGTAACCCAGACAACAACAGTTCCCGGAGGCGGTGGTGGAGCGACAACCACAACAACTACAACAACCACAGCAGCAAAACCAGTCACATTAACAGTTATCGGTCCATGGAGTGGAACATCTGCAGAATACTTTAAAGCAGTAATAGGAAACTTCACAAAGAAGTATCCCAATATACAGATCAAATACATCTCTATGAGGGCTGAAGACGTAGCCAAAACAGCCCCACTACACTTTGCAGCACAATCAACACCAGCAGACGTCATCATCACACCATGGGCTTGGTGGATAGTTGAGATGGCTAAGAAGGGATACGTTGTAGACATATCAGACCTAGTAAAACCCGATGAGTATATCAGTGGTATAGTTGATAAGGTCACATACAATGGAAAGATCTATGGAGCACCCTTCACAATGTGGCTAAAGCCTGGATTCTGGTATCGTAAATCATTCTTCCAGGCCCACAACCTACAAGAACCGAAGACGTGGGATGAATTCCTACAACTACTAGATAAGATCAAGAATATACCGGGTATTGAGGCTCCAATAGCGACAGGTGATGGTGTTGGATGGCCTGAGAGCGATATAACCGAGCACTTCCTAATAACATTTGGAGGACCGGAGCTACAGTATAAGCTGATAAATTGTGAAGTTAAATTCAACGATCCAGAGGTTAAACAGATATTTAAGGAGAGACTGGTACCACTGATAAAGAACGGGTATTTCAGCGAGCCCATAGAGTGGACTCAGGCAGCCGATCTATGGTGGGGTGGGAAATATGGACTGTACTTCATGGGAACATGGATCACTGGAAGGGTTGAAGACCCTAACGATCTGGACTTCTTCCCATTACCCGGTGCTAAGGGAATTGTAGGTGGAGCAGATTATGCTTTTATACCGAAGTTCACAGATAAACTCGATGCTGCCAAAACATTTGTTAAATTCGTAGCAACCGAGGGCCAGAAATACCACGTAGCTGGACCAGCCGGTAAAATACCTACATGGAAGAATATAAAGCTTGAAGACATATGGCCTCCGATGCAGTCTGTGTATAAGAAGATAACCGATGCAAATATGGAGATCGTCCCCGATCTGGATGATACAGTTGGTGGTGATTGGCAGACCCTATTCTGGGATCAGTTAAAACTCCTATGGGCTGAACCCGATCAGGTTGACCAGATCCTAGATACGTTGACACAGAATCATCCAGCATGTAGTGCTTAGCATTAGAGGAGAACATATTAACACAACATATTTTTTCCTCTCTCATACTCCCTAAT
>JALVIT010000005.1 GCA_027028545.1 Desulfurococcales archaeon | reverse complement strand
CTGATAGTACTGCTGGATCCCTCTCATCGAAGTATCCCATCTCGGCTAGTAGCTGGCTGTCACGGTCAATTCCTAGCACCAGCTGTGTTAGGTCGTTGCTTCCAATGCTGAATCCATCGACTAGTTCGGCGAACTTGTCTGCTAGGAATACTATGCTTGGAACCTCAGCCATAGCCCATACTTTGAAGTCCTTACTCCTCTTAAGTCCCTCCTCCTCCATTATCTTGATAGCCTTTTCAAGCTCCCATAGCGTCCTCACGAATGGGAACATTACCCATACATTTGTTAGTCCCATCTCTTCACGAACCTTCTTGATAGCCTGAACCTCTAGCCTGAATGCCGGCTCATACTTTGGATGTATGTATCTGCTAACACCCCTCCATCCAATCATTGGATTCCTCTCTTCAGGCTCATACTTCTCACCACCCTTTAATCCACGGTACTCGTTTGTCTTGAAGTCGCTGAACCTAACAACTATAGGTCTAGGATATATCGCCTGTGCAACCTTAGCTATACCCTCAGCTAGTTTATCTACGAATACCTCGGGCTTACCGATCTCTATGAGGTATAATGGGTGGTACTGAACCCAGTCTGTGATTATGAACTCTATCCTCATCAAACCTATACCGTCGAATGGTAAGTCCTTATATTTCTCGATAGCATCCGGCTCTCCAAGATTCATATAGATCTTAGTAGCTGTTACAGGGTATAATGGTAGTAGTTGCTCAGGGCTAATACCTACAGCTGCAACGGCTTTAGCCTCCTCCTTAGGCTTTACAAGCTCTTCGACAATACCCTCATATACGACTCCTCTACTACCATCAACTGTAACCTCGATACCGGATTTGATGACCTGTGTAGCGTTTCCAGTACCCACTATTGCCGGTATACCTAGCTCGCGGCTAACGATCGCTGCATGGCTCGTCATACCTCCCTCATCGGTTACGATTGCTGCAGCCTTCTTCATCAACGGTACCCAGTCTGGATCAGTCATCTTCGTTACCAGTACCTCGCCCTCCTTAAACTCCTGAGCCTCCTTACTGTGTGGGTCGAAGATAACCTTGGCAACTCCAGCTCCGACACCTGGGCTGGCTGGTAGTCCTCTTACCAGTACCTTTGCTTCAGCCATCTTAACGATCTTCTTACCCTTAACCTCAGCCTTCCTCTCAGCCTTCTCCTTCTCTTTACGCACACTCCATACGGTTTCTGGTCTAGCCTGCACTATGAATACACTGTCTGGGAATGGTAGGTCGTAGTCTACAGCCCATTCGATATCCATGTGTCTACCATAGTGTTTCTGTATTAGTAGGGCTAGCTCTGCCAGCCTCTTAACCTCCTCCTCCCTTAGGGATGGCTTCTCGGGGTCGAACTCCTTAACTATCTCTAGATGTGTTACAGGATTGCCCTCTTCGTCAACCCATGCCTTCTTCTCATCGCTCCAGTGTAAATGTATGTTCCTACCCTTCGTTGGATCAAATGTTATCGCGAAGGTCTTCTTATGGACCTTCTGATCAACTATCTCCATGGTATCCTTATCTACAACCCATTCATCAGGTGTAACCTTCCCACCAACAACTGATTCTCCAAGACCCCAGCTACCCTCGATAACTACTACCTTCTCATCTCCGGTTACCGGGTGTAGTGTGAACATTACACCTGCTGTACGGCTGTTAACCATTTTCTGAACCGTTACACTCATCAAAGACTTCTCATGGGGAATACCCTGAGCTACACGGTAGAATACTGCACGGCTTGTGAATAGGCTGGCCCAACACCTCTTAACATAGTAGACTACGTTGTCCTCACCGTAAACGTTTAGATAAGTGTCCTGCTGACCGGCGAAGCTAGCCTCAGGCATGTCTTCAGCTGTTGCACTACTACGTACTGCAACCCTTAGTATTTCCGGCGACATGTTAAGCTTACTGGCTAGTTCTCTATAGTAGCTTCTAATCTCCTCCTCGACCTCTGGAGGCATTGGTGTCTCCATTATCATCTTCCTGATCTTCTCGGTCGTTTCATCTAATGCCTTCTTATCGTTTACGTCGAGCTGGTTCAGCATTGGATAGATCTTGTCCTTCAACCCAGTCTTCTCGATGAAGTATTTATACGCGTAGGCTGTTACAGCGAATCCGGGTGGTACGGGTATTCCTGCACGCAGCATTTCTCCGAGGTTAGCGTTCTTACCTCCTACTAGGACTACATCATCCTTGGTTACTTCTTCAAGCCATACAACGAATCTCTTTTCTTTAGGAACGCTCATATCCATATACCTCTCTAATAACTATCTCTTGTTTACCCTATACTTGATTGTCCTTATAAGTGTATTGGGGTGTAGATACTAGGGTATAGGAGGGGTATAGGTATGTGTATATAATGGGGTGTTCTAAAACATATATATACTTACTATTCTCTATCCAGTCTATCTAATCCTCTTACGGCGGCTAACCCTACTACGTAGTAGTGCCCAGTATATCCAAGCCTTCCTCTTAAGGGATTCAGTCCTAGCATATGTTAATCCATCGGTGTATGAAGCATATCTACTACCACTAACAATTTTAGCCTTTATCTCCGGTTTAGCCTTATACGCTAATGCTGCTAGTAGTGCTGCATGCAGTATCTCCTTCCTCCTAATATACTCTATAATCCTATCCCTCTCCTCCGATAGGAAGCTTGTAGTGTGGAGCCCCTTCACAAATACCGGGTTATTAATTATAGCCTCGATCAAGGGCTTATTCGTCTGAATACCGGATATAATGTATTCCTTCAAAGCCCTCCTCAAACGACCAATAGCTTCACCACGATCAGAGCCCCACACGATGAGTTTAGCTATTAGTGGATTATACTCCGCGGGGACAACCGAACCCTCCATAACGCCCGAATCAACCCTTATACCGAAGCCTCCGGGCTCGCTATAATGTGTTATTGTACCGGGTGATGGTGTTAGGGTTACGGGGTTTTCAGCATTGATCCTAGCCTCTATCGCGTGACCCCTCACACCTATCCTACGTTGTGATAGAGTCAGTGATCCATTATATGTGATCAGTATTTGCTGCTTAACAATATCAATACCGGTAATCATCTCTGTAACTGTGTGTTCAACCTGTAGTCTAGCATTTATCTCCATGAAATAGTGCTTCCTATTCCTCTGATCATATAGGAATTCAACCGTGCCAGCATTAATATATCCTATATGCTCCATAAGCTTTACAGCATCCTCAATAATTCTCCTCCTAATACTCTGTGCTAGTGTTGGAGCTGGAGCCTCCTCAATGATCTTCTGATGCCTCCTCTGAACACTACAATCCCTCTCGTATAAGTGTATGACTTTATCTCCATCACCGAGTATTTGAACCTCAATATGCTTCGGAGACTCAATATATGGTTCAACATAGATCCTCGGGTCATCGAAGGCGTTTTCAGCCTCCTTCCTAGACTGTTCATACAATCTCTCAGCCTCACCGGGTCCACGGACGATCCTCATACCCATACCGCCACCTCCGCCAACAGCCTTCAATAATACAGGGTATCCATGCTCCTCTGCAAACTCTATTATATCATCTGCATCCTCAACATTCCTCCACGGTAGTGTCGGTATACCGGCCTTCTCAGCCTCCATCTTAGCTCTAACTTTATCACCAGCCAGCCTCAAGATTTCGGGTGGTGGTCCTATGAAGTCTATACCCTTGGGAACTATCTTCTCGGCGAAGGATGGGTTTTCGCTTAGAAAGCCGTAACCTGGATGTATAGCATCGGCTCCAAGCTCTATAGCTGCATCAATTATATCATCCATATCTAGATAGCTTGAAACCTCCCGATCCTCTTCCATGAACCTCCTATGTAGAGACTTTTTATCAATGTTAGTATATATTCCGAGGGGTGTTAAGCCGAGTTCATGCACACTACGGGCAATCCTTATCGCTATCTCGCCGCGATTAGCTATCAGTATCCTATAAGTCATTCCACAAACACCATTAATGCTAAGATTAACCCTTCTCCAATCGTTTACCAATTTATATGGTTTTCCCCATCAATAAAAAGGTTAGTTTAACCTATGTCCACTATCCGGTAACATCCTATTATATTTTGTAGTAGGTTTCGTCATATAACGATGTTATCGACTATTGTCTTATCATCAATTACTACCATGTTAGCGTTCATGTTCTAATTAACATCATATATACTCTATAACAATACTCCCAATACTGTTCAATATGTGGAATACTTCATTAAGATCATTAGCTTTTTCTAAATCATGTAAAACCTCATACTCCTCAAGGGTTAAAGGCTTTACACGGTAAATAGCCATACTCTGACCAACAGTCTCTATAACATGGCCTATACCCCTATCGAGGAATAAGTTAACTATACTCTTCAAATCATTCCAGCTGGGAATAGCTATATTTGATGGGTGCGTGTGTGCTGCAAAACACTGCTTAATACCGCCGGGAACAACAACCCTATCCTCCTCACCCTCGAGTATGAATGCATCACCGGTGAAGAGTATTCCTAGATAATACTCTCTATGTTTAGCTATTGTTTCTAGGGATAGTTTCTTCATCATATAGTGTAGAGTCTCCCTATACGTTGTTATAACCCTCCTATATAATTCGTCGTAGGGTCTACCGCCGGACCCGATCTCTAGTGTTACATCATAGTATTTGCTGAAAACCTCAACACTCTCCTCCAGCGAATATTTACAGTTATATCCTTCAATAACGGCTGAACCCCCATCGGGGTCTATTCCTCCAATATATATGTCTTCGCATTCAGCATCCTCCAATAAGTCCTCGATATAGTTTACCAGGTTTGAGTAGAAGGCTATAAGCATTGTATTATTATCCTTAAAGACCCTATGATACTTCAAGCATCATCAACCCGACGAATACCTAATATATCTCAACATCGCTACGGAGAGTATCATCAAAGATATACTTAGGGTATATGGATAGGTAGGGTTAATTAATAATAGTTCTCCACCAAGTATTGGTGCTGGAACACCGGAGATACTTCTCATAGTATCAGTTAAAGCCCTCACCCTACCAGTTCTAGATACTCCATGTATTAATGTTATAAGCGTATTATATGCTGAAACCCAGAAGGCTATACTAAACCCTATCAGTATAGATGATGCATAGATCAATGGTTTATCGGATAATAGTATGGCTACACCGGTAGCACCTATAAATTCGTAGACTGCTAGAGCTCTTATAGGCTTCAATATATCCGTTAAATGACCGGCTGCATAGGCTGTGATCAGCATAGCTATACCTACCAGCGTATTATAGTCTCCGATCTCTGGATCGGTTAACCCCTTATACTGTTTGAGGTAAGCGTTAAGCATTGGAAACCATAGTCTCCACGCGAAACTATCTATTAGTGAGAAGAGTAGTAGTGGTAGGATATTCCTACCAATCCCTAGAATACCCCTATATTCAGATAAACATTCGGCTAGGCTTAAACCCCTAACCCTCTCCTCCCTAAACATCTTGATTAAAAATATATAGATTATTACGGATCCAGCCATAGACAACAATCCTATGATCAGCATTAGGTATCCATAGCCTAAATACGTTAACCTACCGATCGTAAACGATGTTGCTATACGGCTTGAATTAAACACTATGATGAATAAGCTATAGATCCTACCCATGTAGGCTTCCGGAATAGTTAATCCAATCATCCTATTACGTGAGGGTGAGAATAGTAGTAGGCTGAGATAGGATAAACTATAAGCTACTACCAATGAAATATACGATGGGTACAGAACAGGTATGATCAATGATAAACCCATGGAGAATCCCGATAGGAAGAGTATCTCCCTAGACCAACCCTTATCAACTAGGTATCCGGTCATCGGCAGTATTGGTAGGAGTATTAATGATGCATATGTAGCTATACCTCCAAGATCGGATGTATTATACCCTATGGATAAAACATATAGGGGGTAAAGGATCATATATCCTGATCTACCAATCCCTCTAAGAATAGTATAACTATATAGGGTTATCAGTAGTCCTCTATACTCTCTAAACCTCCTATACACTCTCAATATTCACCATGATTAACCCGGTTATATTGAGGGGATGGGTTAAATCTCGGATAGTATATCTACCAGTTCAACATATACATCCACAACCTTATACAATCCATCAAGATCTATATATTCGTCAACCTTATGGGGCGTCTTGGGATTACCCGGTCCATATGTTGCAACCTGTATACCCTTATATGCATAGTATCTTAGATCGAGTCCTCCAACACATATGGTCTTCCTAGGTTTAACGCCTATACTCCTATAGATAGCATCCTCGAGGGCTCTAACTATTTCGGAGTCTGGATCTGTTACTGCAGGCTCCATTGTTTCGATTATGCGTAGCTCTGCTTCAACATTATACTTCTTTGATGCCT
>JALVIT010000004.1 GCA_027028545.1 Desulfurococcales archaeon | reverse complement strand
TCAGTATATCTTCTAATTGAAGAGCATTATAGGGAGAGAAAATTATTTCCTCCTCTCCGAGACTACTCCTTATGCGTGGGTCAAGTCTTTCTACGAAATTTACATCGTTTGTAATACCTATTAATGAGACTTTAGAGTTCTTGAGTACATCATTAATTCTTACAAGTTTATATAAAAGATCGTCTCCATGTTTTTTAATAATAAAGTCTATTTCATCTAATACAATGAGTAAAAGTCTCCTCTTTAATTCTAGCGCGCGTATTATTCTCTTGTAGACCTCGCTTGTAGCAAGGCCTGTAAATGGTACACGAATTCCGAGGGAAGAAGCAAGTTCTGATAGAATACGATAAGGTGTATCACTCTGTCGGCAGTTTATATACGAGTATTGAAAGGGTATGTTCAGCTCTTTTGTCTTTTTATCAATATGCTTTAGTACAAAGAGCGTTACTGCGGTCTTACCTGTTCCAGTCAAACCATAAATGAACACATTATTGGGTCTCTCTTCCCTGAGTATAGGCGCTAATATTTGTGCTAGTTTTCTTATCTCGTTTTCACGATGTGGGAGAGTATCCGGTATATAATCTGGTCTTAATATATCTCTATTCTTGAATATTCTAGACTTCGTAGCAGCCATTAAGATCTCTTCAATAATATCCGACACTACTTGTCCCTATTAGAAAATGACTACTAATACTAGGTTTTTAAGCAAGTAGTCTAAACATGAATACAACTTAGTTCTAACTACTATAAGTCTTATAAACCCATTTAGCTCCAAACAAAGTGGTGGGCCGGTAGCTCAGCCTGGAAGAGCGCTCGGTTGGCATCCGAGAGGCCCCGGGTTCAAATCCCGGCCGGTCCACCATTCTATCCACAATGTTCACGTATCTAATGTAGAAGTCTGCAATTTTTTCAAGTGGTCCCAAGTAAATAGTTGCCACCTTTCCCGTGCTAGAGTCTCTACCCTGTAGATAAACATAGTAGTGCCCCTTAACCCGTTTAACTACATATTTAAGCGGTATAATATCACCCATATATTTCTCGTTGACAGATTTATTTGTAGTTAACTGTTGACCCAAGTTAACTACCTGTCACAACCCTAAATAAAAGATGTAAAATAAGAGTATAAAAACGCTAAGTCGTCTGCAAATATTGGTTAACTAACCGAGAGCTACATAACTAGTCTAAATACAGAGAACTTGCACCATGTCTTCCCAGAATCTCAACTCTACACTAATATCCAACATGAGAATTCTGGATAGAAGGCTAAGCGTTACAAAAACTTAAGCTCTACTATTTGGGAAACTTTAATATTCTACACCTTGGCTCCTAGGCTATGATTATGAATAGTTAGCTTCTACGCAGAGAAGATATACACTATTCTACTAGTTCTATTTGGTAAGAACTTTGCTTTATCCTTTCTATTCTTTTATTAAGTATACACTCCTTGAAAACTATGAGAACTGATTACTACAAGTATCAATTAGTTATAGAAGTGTATGAGTGTATACTAGTATAACTAGTACTCCTAGGCTTCTGATATTCTTCACATTTCTTGTATCTGGGCCGAGAACATATACACCTTATCCTTAATGAGAGACCGCTTACACCAAAATAGAGTTTCCCAGAGAAGAGCTAGCTCAGTAGCACCTAGGCTTATTGTACAAACAAGATCTCTCCTTTTCTGTTATTTACAACTCCATTAAGGTTCTCCTCTTCTCAAGTGTAACTGCGTAACCTGTGATTATAAGGGTGTGGAAAATGCCTTAATTCTGATTACATAATATATAGTGAAAATATGTTGCTGCTATGTAACAAGGCCTTTGGGAGGACAGGGTTGTTTTCCAAAGAGACTGGAAGAGGGAATATATACCATTGAAGCTAATATAGTAGACTCGGGATACTGGAAGCATAGAAACTACTACTAGCTATCTGTACACTTGTACACTCATACATGTATTAAAAAGGATTGATAACTCTTATAGCTTATTAATTGAGTGTACAAAATCTATATTTAGGAAAAATACATAATCCTGTACACGCAATAGAAGAATTGAAGAAATTAATTCGACTAGTGTTGTTGTTTTCTGAAATAGAGTTATATATTCTTTATAAGGCTTAACTATTTGGAGTTTGAAAGCGTTAGAGTTAATATATAAGGTCTACGT
>JALVIT010000003.1 GCA_027028545.1 Desulfurococcales archaeon | reverse complement strand
TAAGGTGAACCTTCTATGCTGATTCTGAAATCCGGTCTCAGACTATTCTATAGGAGGAGGCTTGAATCCATAGCGATCATACTCTTAATAATGATCACCGTCTCACTATACATATCCCTCCATCTAGATAAGGACAACTTCACGAGATACATCTACAACTCAATGACTGAAACACTGGGACACATATCACTATTCGGGAGATTCGATGAAGATGCGGTAAAACTACTAGAGGGGCTGGAGGGTGTTGATCATGTATCAGCTTATTACTACTGGATAGGCTACACCTATAGAGATATAGAGGTTGATGGTAGAGAATATAGGGTCAAATATGATGCTTCACTGGTTGATTCATCGATCATTAAGAATGATAGGGAGATCCATATAGTGATTAAAGATGGAAGGCTTCCAAAGAATAGTGGTGAAGCCCTATTATATAAAGCAGTCTACGAGGAATCGCCTAGGGAGAGAGGGGCTGAGATCAAGCTTGGAGACAAGGTAACGATCTATTCATATGGCGTAGACCATGTATTAAGAAAATACAACTTCACAATAGTAGGCTATGCTATCGGCCTCGCGGAATTCGGCTATTCAGACTATACACTATTCGTTAACCGCACTATAATCTCCAAACTCACAAATGGAAGCTATTCATGGATAGCCATATATTCAAAGAGTCTAAATGATAGGGATATAGAGGATCTGGGCGATCAAGCTATAAGGGTTTTAAGGGATCATGGATACCATATAGCCGGTTCATGGCTTAACAAACCCGGTGAAAACTATATTAAGACTATATTTGAGAGTATAATGGCTTACTTTACAACACCAATAATCCTATCAATAGTCCTCATCGCCATCGTATCCATAGCATCCGGTGTATCCCTTGTTGAGAGGAATACCCGGATTAACGGTGTCTTGAAGGCTATAGGCTCCTCTAAGCTACACTTATTTATTATATATTCTATTCCATGGTTTATACGTGGATCCATAGGTGTGCTACTATCGGCAATCCTATCCCCGCTAATAGCTGAGAAGCTCCTATACTTATTTGGATCGAATATATCGGAGATACTAGACTACCTTATAAAAGCATATGGATTCCAAACCGATCCCTACTCACTAATATATTGCTCAACGATATCCCTAGCCATAATTATGGCTGGATCACTCATACCCGGAATAATAGCATCCAAGATTAGGACAGTTGAAGCAATAAACTTTACAGGTCTAAAACCTAGGAGAACACTGGGTCTAGATGGTGGCGCCCGTTTAAGGATCGCTACTAGAGATCTGCTCAGTAGACCGTGGAAACTCCTAACATTGTTTGTAACGATATTGATCATATTATCGTTGATGACCGCCGTATCAGCCAATATTGATAGTATGTATAGAGAGATCGATGAATACTTCCTAGACCAGCCGGATATAATACTCTATGTTGAACCAGTAAGCTATGTATCAGCTTCACCACTATACAAGGTATATGATATAATACGTAATAATCCAGATATAGAGTCCATAACATATACAGTATACCACACGATAATTAACGGTCTTAGACAACACGAGTTGATGGCAGTATACTCCATCGTTAACGGCTCGGGAACAAATATATGGTCACTAGTTAAGGGTAGATATCCATCGAGTAGTAGGGAGATAGCTATAACTAAAACTATCTCAGTACTATTAGGTAAGGATCTAGATGATACGATCTATATCGACGACGAATACGGTGTACCACATAAGTTTAGGGTAGTTGGTATAATTAATGCATACAGTTATAATGGATTAATAGCAGTCATCGCCCTCAAAGACTTCGCCGAGATGACAAGGTCTAATGTAAGGGATGTCTTAGCCGGATACAGTGCTGAAGTATATATTCGTGTCAAGAAAGGGGTTGATCCAGAAGAGCTTGGCTGGATGCTCAAGGAGGATATAGAGTCTAAGCCGTACTATAAAGTCAGATTGTATATTCCCAGGAATACCAGTGGAAATATAGGTCTAATCGCTGGCATACTCTATAGTATATTATCAGTTGTATACCTTGTAGGTGTAATAGGTCTCTCAGCAATATTTATCATAGATTTCGCTGGTAGGCTTAGAGAGGTAGGTGTTCTCAGAGCTATAGGCTTCACAAATAGTGATCTACTCATAGTTTCATTCAT
>JALVIT010000002.1 GCA_027028545.1 Desulfurococcales archaeon | reverse complement strand
GTCCTAAAACATATTGTTGCGAATGAGGAGATAACTATAGCCGATCTACCCGTTTTAATAGGCAGCTTCGATGTATGCCCACCGGATGTAGATAGGTGATCAATCATGGTCCTCAAACCAATTGCTCTAGGAATAAAATACCTCCTACGTAAACCTTACACGCGTATGTTTCCTATAAAGACGCGTGAATACGTTACTAGACAGACCCGTGCTAGACACATACTCTATATGGATAGATGTGTTGGTTGTAGAGCATGCCAACTAGCATGTCCGGCAGATGCTATAAAGATGTATAGGATCGAGGGCGACTATCCGAAGAATAGGCCAAAGATCTTTCCCGGAATAGATTATAGTAGATGTACGTATTGTGGATTATGCGTTGAAGCATGCCCTGTGAACGCTTTGGTTATGACAAACTATACAATGCAGCACTTGATAACCGAGGACAAATCAACAACCCTCTACACACCGGAAATGCTCGCCAAGCCTCCGGAGGGTGAATACGTTATAACCCTTAGTAAGGATACATGGACACCTCCCCCACCCCCACCACCTAGGAAGAAGTAGTTAGGGGTTGATCAAGAGATGAGTCTAATACCTCCACCCGATACAACGATTTTTCTAATCTCCATAGCCATATCATTTTTCATCACAGCCTCAATACTATACTTCATACGCCTAGTTAAGGGACCAACGTTACCGGATATCGTTTTAGCTATAGATGTTTTATCATATGATTTAGCGGTTTTCATAGTAGCCTTCAGCATAGCCTGCAGATCACCACTACTAGCTGTCGGTGCACTACCATTGGTTCTATGGGCTTATCTACTAGACATGTATGTAGCTAAATATTTCATGAGGGGGGAGCTTGGTGATTAGCAATGTATGAGTTATTAGAGGCAATAATATACTATATAGGAATGATCCTAATATTCGTCGGCGGAGTATTGGATCTATTAGCATCGATAGGTATGAATAGATTCAAGAACTTCTACCTGAGACTACATGCTGCAACTGTAGGAACTATTGGAGGAGCCTTCTACCCCCTAGTAGGATTAGGGCTGGTAGCATTAACACTACATGGATACGGGGTTATGAAGTACTATATAGCAGGTATATCATTCACAACAGCCTTCTTCCTACTAATAACAGCACCCGTTGGAAGCCATGCGTTAGCCCAGGGTGCCCATAGGGGTAGGATAGTCCTACCAGAACCAGCAGTTGTTAACAGACTATTAGAGGATGAGGAGAAGGGTGTTAAGAGATGATCCCTGGAATACCCCTCTGCCACCTACTACTAGCATTATTCATGACATTTGCATTCATACTCACATATAAGACAATGGTTGAGAAGGATCTTGTTAAGGCTATAATATATTCAGCTGGACAAGCTGTAGCGTATACTCTAGCACTAGTCCTCCTGGCAGCACCGGATCTTGTTCTAGCATATGTGGCTGTGGGTGTTGGTATGTATACCGCATTATTCCTATTCGTAGTTTCTAGAACCGAGCGCTATGAACACATGGATCTAGAAGAGGTTAGGGGTGGTGGGGAGAAGTGATTGATCGTAGAGAGATACTATTAGTTGTATCGGCTCTGATCCTAGTATTTGGATTCATAATATTACTCCTACATGCATCAGTGATCAAGATACCCCCTCCTGAAACCCATAGGTGGTTGTCTAAAGAATTCCTAACATCAACATATAACTCCGAGAAAACCAGTTTATGGAGTGCTAGCCCGGAGGTTGTTACGAGTATACTGTGGGATTATCGTGGACTAGATACTGTGTATGAGACGAGCGTATTCTTCTTCGCAATAATAGGTGGACTGATGCTTGTGAGGGAGTTTAAGGGTTTAAAGACCTATCCATTAAGGGGTATGAGCCTAATAGCTAAGACTATTACAAAGATCACATTAGTATCTGTACCAATAGTGGCTATAAGCGTAGCACTACACGGACATTTAACGCCGGGTGGAGGGTTCCAGGGTGGAAGCATATTTGCAGTAGCCAGCTTATTAGCGATAATAGCCTTTGGAGGTGGATTCCTATTTAAGAGGGGTTGGAGTAAGGGTAAGCTCTTAGGATTTCGTACACTTGGACTAGTCATAATAGCATCTACAGCCCTAGCCCTACCAATCGCTGGATTCATATATGGTCTCCACTCATACATCA
>JALVIT010000001.1 GCA_027028545.1 Desulfurococcales archaeon | reverse complement strand
CTGTAAGTATGTTGTGTAACAATACAAATAGAATTGAAAGCGATGATATACTACACGACTTCATAATACAATATATCAAAAACCACCCCGAATACCTCATACCCCCTCCTCCCAGAGTATGGGAGCGTATAACCATGGTAGATCTAGAGGAATTATCGGATCACCTCATAGGGTTCATATATTCGGAAAATGAAGTCTATGAACCAGATACCATAACCTTTACAGTTGAATCCGGTGAGAGGATCGAGATCGGAGACATAGTGTGTATTAAGCATCCATCAATAGAGACGATAGTATTTTATCAGGTTATAGAGGTCCCGGTTCGTAGGAAGGCTAGAGACTATGAGGAGGATCTATCTAGGATCGGTAGACCACTAATAGATAAGACAGGAACTATCCTAGGGCTAGAGCTACCCAGATCGGCTATGTGGAGGATCTAGACAGACTCATGGGTGGGAGGACTAGTATGGATGACCTAGTAATGCTCATAGAACATATAAAACCACTAAGCGAAGTCTATAAGCCAAAGCCCTGAGGCCATAGATAAACAACACTAACCATACTATATAGTGTAGCCAAGATATTCATCGAGAAGGGGAAAACACATGTATTAGTAATTGATAAGGTAAGGATGGTGAATACAGTGCTAAGGAACTGATCGATCTGGTTGGCATAGATAATTACGTGCATATACATATAGACGATATAGGTGAAACTGAATACTTTATACCCGACTCATATGCTTCAGCACTACTAACACGGCTTGGATACTATGATAGAAGGAGTAAAGCCACTAACACATTATATAATATAATTAGATCGGAGCTTAGAGGGCAGGAACCCTATAGGCTTGAACCGGGATATGTTAAAGGAAAAGATTATGCTAATACTTAGGAAGAAGGCATTAAATGTATACACAGAAATTTATCAAAGATTTAGTAAATGGGAAAGGAGTTATGAAGCTAGTAATGCCGTATATTCCATATCGAGCATTCTAGATCTCTTGAAGGAAAAGATAATAGTTCATATCGATCTATCAGCTACTAAAGACTTCGATCATGCGTATAGGGTTCTAAGTAACCTATTAAAGAAAGTCTATGATACAGCACTGGATAATCCGAGCTTCGGATGTATAGCTGCGATAGATGAGGCCCATCTATACGCGCCGGAGAGGGGCGGAGTATCATTGATGAGTGATGAGAAGATCACAAATAGTAATAGTTTAAAGAATATATTACATCTAATAATATTACATCTAATAGCAACAACTGGTCCGAGAAATGGTATAACGCCATTTATGGCTACCCAGAGGCCAAGCTTAATTCTAAGACAATAACTACACAGATGGGTCAGAACATCATAGCCCACCGTGTAGAGGATGTAGACTTGGCGAGGATCGAGGAGATCATGGGACCGATAGCTAGAAAGGTTAGAGTATTACCGAGGGGCTGGGCTATTGTTAAAGGATTAGCAGCCAAGATCAAAGAACCATTAATAGTAAGGATTACGGCGAAAGTTTATCCAAAGAGCACTGGTAAAACGGCTTACGAAAGATTCCTCTCCAGCTAATCTTTTTTAAAATAATCCCTCCCCAAAATATAATTACTGAAATATAGTATTAATTAGTATCAATTAAATTATTCCTTTACGGGATCGATCTATGAGGCTTATATCATACGATGAATACCTAAAATACATTAGGGATCATAAGGAGATCGTTATCGAGAAGAATAGGATCAAGCTTGAACCAATAAGCATTAAGAGGCTTAACCCCGTCGGTGAAGAGTTTAAAGAAACAGATATATTAACGACCGTTTGGAGTTTCCGTAGAAGAGGATTGTGGGCTACACATAGGGGGGATTATAGGGGTAATTGGGCTCCTCAGATCCCCCGTGCATTGATCACTATGTATACTGAGCCGGGAGATATCGTTCTCGATCAGATGGTTGGTAGTGGTACTACATGTATTGAGGCCCGTCTTCTTGGTAGGAATTGTATTGGTGTTGATATAAACTATAATGCTGTGATCCTAACCCTACACCGATTATATTATCTCGAAAAATATGCTAGGGAGAATAAAGATGCCGATCACGATGAAGGAGAATACATAAACAATGTGTTAAATGCGTGGAGTAGGATTTATCACGGCGATGCTCGAAGACTCGATAAAATAGATGATGAATTAATAGATCTCGTAGCGACCCATCCACCGTATTTCAACATTATAAGGTATGGGAGGCGTGATGAGAGGGTTGAGGGTGATCTGTCTAAGGCTAGGAGTTTAGGGGAGTATTTAGAGTGGATCGGTGAGATAGCTACTGAATCCTATAGGGTTTTGAAGCCCGGTGGATACTGTGCTATACTTATAGGTGATACTAGAATTCATAAACACTATGTCCCGATCTCACACCACGTCCTCAAAGTATTCCTCGATAAGGGGTTTATATTGAAGGAGGAGATTATAAAGATCCAGCATAAGATGAAGACTACAAGGGAGGTATGGTCTAGGATTAGGAAGAGGGATTTCCTATTGATCTATCACGAGAAACTATTTATCTTTAGAAAACCAGTTGATGAGGGGGAATATAAGAAATATAAGTATAGTAGTAGGTATGCAGTAAAGTAGATCCCTACATGTAGACTCCTCTATCCACATCTCCACTATCTATACATCCTGCATCTCTGAGGGCTTTATTGATCATACCCTCCAATACATCGTGAAATACTAGTCCGGGTATAACGTTTACAAGCCTACTCCTAACGAATACTAGTGTTGTAGGTGTTCCAAGTATGTTCAGTCTATATGCAACCTCTGGGTGATGATCTATATTGATCCTATAGAATCCAACCCTACCACTATATTTTGAAGCAGTATCCTCATAGACTATATGGAATGTCCTACAGTAGGGACAATAGGTTGAATAAATATTTACGAGAACTACACGACAAGTCTTTATAGCGTTCATCAGGGAATCTAATCCATCAAGCTCTATAACACCATGGGAGATCTCCCTACAGCAACGACCAGCTTTAACCCTCCTAATAATTATCCTAGATGCTAGTTTATCCAGTATTGCAGATACCTCATCATCACTCATAGATCTACACCCCTCGAAGAAGCCTATACTATACTCCTAACAGCTATCACGATAAGCCCTAATTAAACATATCATAGGATAAATACATAGCTTGATCGTGGAGGCTATAACTATATTATAGGATGAATGGTATAAATGTGTATAAGATACTACTAACTCCTCTCGGGTTATACTATGGATGAGTGTATGTATGATACAGCTTCTAATCATCCCATTGAGGAGGATCTACTAGAATATGTTAAAGGATTAAAGGTGTATTATCCGGAGAAGCATATGAATGCCGGTGAAATGTGGAATGTTATTAAGAGGTCCAGGGTGTTTATAGATTGGTTTTCGAGGGTTGATCGAGGCCTTCTAAGCGATCATGGATGCCTAGGGGTTATAATAGCTAGGAGTAGTGGATATGATCACATAGATGTTGAAGCCGCTGAGGAGTATAATGTATGTGTCGTCAATCAGCCTGAGATAATTACGGAGGCTGTAGCCGAATACGTTGTGGGAGGAATATTATCAGCTCTAAGAATGATCGTTGAGGGGCACAACTATACTCCAAAATGGTATAATATGGGATGGCCGAAACACCTAGTAGGATACCTCCTCCTAAATAGGAGTCTTGGATTACTCGGAGCTGGTAGGATCGGGCAGAGGATAGCGTATATGCTGAAACACCTCGGAGTAAGAGAAATCAGATACTATACTAGATCTAGGAAGTGGAGACTTGAAGTAAACCTAGGTGCTAAACGATCTAGCCCCACCGAGTTATTTAGAGACTCTGATAAATTAGTTAATTATTTATTCTCCGATTTACCCATAATTCTACGCAAAGCGATCTTCTTGCCGAGGAGCTTCTTCTCAATATAGTATTCGGCAGAGTCTTTAACAGCGAATCTAAACACGTCATTTGATAATAACTTATCTATATATTCAATAGCTTTCATGGGATCAGTTCTTGCTAGATCATCTATCCTTTCTCTAAATATAGGCCATACTTCTTCATCAATTAATTGACGTTTAACACTCTTGTCGACTTCGCTAAGTCTATTTATGATCTCTTTAATATCTCCCTTAATGGCTAATTCTCTTAAATTCTTTCTATACGCTGAATAGATCTTTTCGATAAGTAATTCTCTAAACCTCTTCTGCAATTTATCGCCGAAATACTTTAATAATTTATTCATTGTGTCGAGATCGAGTTCTTCAACATATTTCGGTTTAAACACATTTCGATAAGTTGATACAAGTTTTTCATCGAGACTCCAGGGAGTCAGATTATATACTTCATAGATTCTCGGCAAGTATTTCAGCATATATGTTTCGAATAATAGTTTGGTTATCGATTTAAATAACTGCCTATGATCATATTTCAAGAACTCATCTTGTTTATTAATTAATACCTCCTCGAGAGGATATACTATGTAATCATAGAATTCATTCCTTTCACTTATATATTGATATATCTTCAAAGTATCTAAACGATATATTTGCTTAGGAATATTCCTCAATAACTCTGCTATTCTTCTCTCTATACTATTAAATAATTCCTTCATTTCCTCACTCGTTGTCGGGAACGGTGTGTATCCCACATGTTCATGTATGATTTCGATGAATTTAATATTCATCATAATATTGTTGAGTAAGCGTAATAACTCCTCAATATCATTGAGATCAGCTGTTTTACTCTGGAGATTCTTAATCATGTGGTCTAGGTTATCATTTATATCATCCAAAATATTGTATACGTCATCAATAAATCCATCTAAACCATACTCTCTAATTATAATTCTCAATAATTTGATCTGTTTAGATAAATCAATGTTTTCAGGATTCTTGCCCACATAGTTTTTTAAGTCATTGATATATCTATGGGCGATATCACGTAGATCTCTTATTGTGGAGAGTACTGTACTGGCATCCTTGAAGAATCTTTCATCACTAGGATCTGGTAATGTTTGATTTAATGAGTATATTCCAAGCTTCACGGTATTCAATGATAAATCATAGATATCAGATACTTCTCTAACTATTGGTTCAGTAATGTATATCTCTCCTTCATGTTCTTTAACATCCTTTATGATTTTGTATAGATTATTTATTTCATCTATTAAACCGGATAAGTTGATATGTAATTTAATATCATAATCGATATGTGCTTCACCCAATTCATTGAGCCAATTAATAATCCTTATTATACCGAATATTATGCGTTCACCGAGTCTACTATAATAATCGGTTAGTTTATCAATGATTTTAATTTCATCTATTCGTTTATCGATCTTTACATCCTCATACTCCTTCGATATTCTAAATGATGGATAGTATTCTTTCTCACGGATCTCTATAAGTGCTGGTTCATCATTTATGAATTTAGCTTTCTTTAGAACATCTAATAAAATCTCCTTGATCCTATCCATATCGTAATCCTCAATATATAATCCTATAAAATACTTCATCCATCTACCATCGTCGTATATAGATGCTAGATCATACGAAACATTCTCAAGATCAATACCCTTCTCAGTAGCATATTTATTGAGTAATTCGATGAAGTTATAGAAACCCTTAACTACTAGATCCCTATTGAAAGGCCCAATATATACTGCGTCTTGATCTACATAGTACTTATACATATTAAGCCCCTACTATAACTAACTCACGAAGTTATATTATGATTTTGAAGTAATAAAGTCTTTTGTTCAAAATAGTGTGGTATATTGTGAAAATTTGTTGAGTAGAAGTTTTACGATTTGACTATGGGTTTAGGTATTTATCGTCTTATACTCCGTAATATTTGCTCTATTCTAGGTCCTGTTTCTAAGCATTCTTTGCATGCTTTATTTACTGAATTCCATACCATCCCTTCTCTAAGTAGTCTTTAGCTTGTAGAAGGGATAGTATTGTTGTACCCTTCACACTCTCATAGCTGAATCCCGCTATGTGTGGTGTTATTATTGATCTCGGCCTTAACAGTAGTTTAGCCCTCTTCGAGCCTGGGGGTATTGGTTCTTCTGGATGTACATCTAATACTATGAATATATCCCTCCTCTCCATCAATGCATCTATAATGGATTTATCATCTGTAGATCCTCTACCGATGTTGACATATATCGAGTTCTTAGGCATAATTCTTATCAGATCACCAGTCACTATTCCACGTGTTTCATTATTTAATGGGAGACTGTTAACCACTATATACCTTTCCTCAGTTATTACTCCTTTCTTTAATAGATTTTTAGCTATTTGCTTCCTTTTCTTCATCAATTTCTCAAAGATCATTGAATTAATGCGGTATTCCGGATATGTTATATATATTAGTAATAGAAGTTCGTCAATTGATAACTTATCATATATTCTACGGATCATTTTCAATAATGCCATAAATTGTCTAAACCTTTGATCATTACCATACTTGTTTACTATCTCTAAGTATTTCTTCTTACCGATAT